>JAPLDP010000039.1 GCA_026391695.1 Bacteroidota bacterium | reverse complement strand
AGGATACAAAAAGTCAAAGAACGATTATAAGTCCAGCACCGTTTAGCCCAATATGATGAGGCTTTCGGAGCTGAAAATTTAAAGTATGGTTGTTTTGTCTTTCAAATTTCTAATAAATAAAAGTTTTTAGAGGTACCCTTAATAATTACTGATTATGGAAATTAAGGAATTAGTTTTTAAAACCTTAAAGGATTCTACAACGCCCTTAAAATCACAGGAAATTGCTGATAAAGCCGGTATTGATAAAAAGGAAGTTGATAAGGCAATAAAAGCACTTAAAACGGAGGAAAAGATCGCTTCACCGAAAGTATGCTATTATTGCGTCAAAAAATAAGTCGACAGTCGGCAGTCTGCGGTCTGCGTTTGGATGAAAGACTTTATCCTCACTGCCGACTGCTGACTGCCGACTGCTAACTGTTAATAGTCTAAATATTCCTGAAAAAGCACCTCCAGAAATGATTTTCCTTCCCTGATGATCTGATCTTTCGAGGCAGAGGGAAGGTCATCATAATAATAGTGGTTTATTCTGTTATCGAAAAAGAAAGAACCTTCTGGTCGTATCCACCCGATTCCTTCTTCAAAAGCGACATAGGCAAATTGCGGGCAGTATGGATTTAAAAGGTTTTTGCTCCAGTGGAATGCGGCAGCAGACAATCCCATCTGCCCGAACAAGGTGGCCGCGATGTCGGTTTGAGAGCCTATTCTGGCACATGTCTTTCCCTTAAATTCATCCTTGATGACATTCCCGTAAAAGAGAAGGGGAATCTTATGGTACTGGGGCGAATAATAATTCCAGTTTTTCTGAGAATAATGGCTGTGATCGGCTACAAGGATGAACAAGGTATTGTCGAACCAGGTCTCTTTAGCAGCTTTTCTAAAGTAATCACCCAGGCAATGGTCGGTGTAATGAGCCGAATTCAAATAATCGTTTATGTTAGCATTATAACCCCAATCTATTTTTTCAGCTATCGGCATATCAAATGGTGAATGGGTGCTCACTGTAAACAAAGCCGAAAAGAACGGTTGCTTTTCCGCCATCAGATCATTCAGTTGTTCATTCAGGGTATATTGGTCATGGATGCCCAGTTTTCCTCTTGGCAGACTATCATCGAAGTCGTAGACTTCCTTAATCCGGTCAAAATCATTCCAGATGATATAGCTTTTGATGTTGCCGTAAATAAGCTGACCGCCAAAATAGAACGATGTGGCATAGCCCTGATTTTTCAGGATTGGGATAATGCTTGGCAGCTTAGTATATTTATCAGGTTGGACGGCAATGGAGGAGATGGGATGCGAGGGGAAACCGCTGAAGATACACCCCATTCCCTGTTCCGACCTCGTGCCGCTGACATAAATATTAGTGAATAGCAGGCCACTTTTTTCGAGCTCGTGAAATTCAGGAGCAATACCCGGCTCACCACCTAAAGTCCCGATCAGATCGCCTGCCCAGCTTTCAAGAATCAAAATGACGATGTTGGGGCGATTTGTTTTGAGAATCTGAATAGTCGTATCAGTTGGAACCGAATAAATTGCACTTACTTCCTTTTTGGCATCATTCAGATCATAAAAGTTAAATGGATTCTTCCCGAGATATTTATGGTTCTCATAGAAACTGATATACAGGTTAAAAGCGGAGTTGGTCGAGGCCAGGTTCAGGATATTAAACCGGGAGTAATAGCTTTCGCTCTGGTTAATGGGAATAGGTTGCAGCCCTCCCCTGCCACCAACGAAAAGTACAGCAGAAGTCACGATAAAAAATAAAACTGAAAAACCAATCTTCCGTTTGAAATGAATGACAGGTTTATAAAAAAAATTTAAATAAAAAAGTAATCCTCCCAGAAACTGAATGATGAGAATAGCCAAAAGAATAATAAATGTTGATGTTTCGGCCGAGTCGTAAATTTCTTTTGGGTGCATGAGATACATCAAAGCCTTATAATGAAGCTTTGTTTTCCATTCGAAGTAAATACCCAGCTCAGCTGTAGTTATCAGTGAATATACGAACAGGACAACGGCCGTATAGATTTTATTGATGACATTCAGCCAAGGCGGGCTGTAAAGTGACTGCACCACTAATAAAAGAAACGGAAATACAAGGATGTAACAGGTAGTGGCCGCATCGAGCTTGAGCGCATACCAAAACGATGCCAGTGTATGTAAGAATCCGGTATGTTCCTCTGCCAGAAGTCTGGCATGATAAACCAGAAATATCACCCGGGCAAAAGCAAAAAATAAAATCCAGAATAAAAACTGCAATATAAAGTTTATAAGTATCCTGCGCATGACTCTCCCGGAATTGTTTTTCACGACAAAATTATGAAATTAATGGTAACTCCTTTGCCCCTATCACCAGAGTTCACTCTAATGCCAGATTGCAATATCTTTATAGTCTTTTAGTATTTTTGCAAGATTGATTTCTTTAATGATTTCGTACACTCACTCAAAAAATCTGTACTTTATGTCGATACAGGAAACCCTTGAAAATATCCGCCGGAAATTGCCGGAACATGTCAGGTTGGTTGTTGTTTCCAAAACACAGGCTGCAGAGGACATCCGGGCGGCATACGATTATGGGCAAAGGCTCTTTGGCGAAAACAAGGCTCAGGAGCTCATCGGTAAACAACCTTTTCTGCCCGAAGATATCCAATGGCATTTTATCGGGCATTTACAGACGAATAAGGTTAAATTCATTGCTCCATTTGTCAGTCTGATAGAAAGTGCCGACAGCATGAAATTATTAGGTGAGATGAACAGGCAGGCCCAGAAATACAACCGTGTTATTGATTGTCTTCTCCAGTTTCATATTGCACGGGAAGAGACCAAATTCGGTCTGTCCTTCCAGGAAGCCACAGAGATACTCAGATCAGCGGAATATATTGCATGTAAGAATATCTCGATTATCGGGGTCATGGGAATGGCCTCTTTCACAAAGGATAAATCGAATGTTCGCCAGGAATTCAGGGATTTGAAACAAATCTATACAGATCTGAAAGAAGCCTACTTCACCCGAAATGAATTCTTCAGAGAGATTTCGATGGGTATGTCGGGTGATTATGAAATCGCTATTGAGGAAGGCAGCACTATTGTAAGGATTGGGACGGCGATATTTGGGGAAAGGAGAAAATCAATGATCAATGATCAATGATCAATGATCAGTGAACGATCTATTAGGGTATGTGAGATAGTTCATTAACTTTGCTGACTTATGGAAAATGCGGTTATCACTATAAAAAACAAGAAGGCCTCGTTTGAATATTTTTTACTGGAGACTTTTACTGCCGGCATCCAGCTTACAGGAACAGAAATTAAATCGATTCGCATTGGGAAAGTTAGCCTGGCTGACTCATACTGTGATTTCATTGAAGAAGAGCTTTTTGTTAAAAATATGCATATTGCGGAATATTCCCATGGCACACACTATAACCACGAACCAAAACGCGACAGGAAATTGCTGCTTACCAAACGGGAGCTGCGCAAGCTGCTGAACAAAGTCAAAGAAAAAGGATTCACTATCATTCCTGTGCAGCTCTATATCAATGAAAAAGGACTTGCCAAACTGGACATTGCCCTGGCCAAAGGAAAACATGCTTATGACAAGAGGGAGTCGATTAAACGAAAAGATTATGCAAGGGATACGGAGAGGTTTAAAGAGGAGTAATCCGGTTAATAATTATTTTAAGGACACTCGAGTATATAACGATGTAGCGATGTAACGAAGTAATAAAAAAACGATATTGTGAATTAATTCAGTAATCATTCCTTCGCATATCGCAACATCGTTACATCGCTACATCGCTACATCTGGTTCATAAAGTCTGCCAAGAATTTTTCACCCTGATATGCCTTTTGTATATTTGCAGGTATTCATCCTAACCTCTCCTTTATGAAAATAAAACCACAATTAAGTTTCTGGCAGATATGGAACATGAGCTTCGGCTTTCTGGGTATTCAATTCGGGTTTGCACTTCAGAATGCCAATGCCTCAAGGATATTACAGACTTTCGGTGCCAATGTCCATGATCTGAGCTGGTTTTGGCTTGTGGCACCGATTACCGGCATGATCGTACAACCTATCATCGGATATTTTAGTGACAGAACATGGAACAGATTGGGAAGAAGGCGTCCTTATTTTCTTGCAGGGGCTTTTTTAACAAGCATTGCCTTGATATTGATGCCTAATGCACCACATCTGGCCACCTTCATTTCACCGATGTTTATCGGCGGTGGATTGCTTATGATCATGGATGCTTCGATAAATATTTCGATGGAGCCATTCAGAGCCCTGGTCGCCGATAAACTCCCCCCCGAACAGCATACTTTAGGTTTCTCAATGCAAACATTACTTATTGGGATCGGCGCCGTGGTGGGTTCCTGGTTACCTTATATTTTGGGTGACTGGTTTGGAATAGCCAAAGAAGCGACGGGGAAAGGTTTAGTACCTCCAAATGTCATCATATCTTTTTATTTCGGTGCGGCTATCCTCGTGTCGACAATTATCTGGACGGTAGCATCTACAAAGGAATATCCGCCGGAGTATTATCATGAAAATGATGAACCAGACAAGAAAAGGGCCAAATTCAAGATACCAAAAACAATGTGGCAGTTATTATTGGTTCAATTTTTTTCATGGTTTGCCCTGTTTTCCATGTGGGTGTTCACCACTCCCGCAGTAGCCAAACACTTTTTCGAAACAACGGATCCCAACTCACTGGCTTACCAAAATGCCGGAAACTGGGTTGGCATTCTCTTCGGGATATATAATGGGATCTCAGCTATCATTGCGTTGTTACTGCCAAAGGTGGCGAAGCGAATCGGCCGGAGAACAACACATGCCATGGCTCTCACCATCGGTGGATTATCCTTTATTTCTTTTTACATCATCCCGACCCATCAGTTGCTGGTCATCCCGATGGTCGGAATCGGCATTGCATGGGGAAGTATCCTTGCCATGCCTTACGCCATGTTGGCCAGTTCGATTCCTCCCAAACAAATGGGTATGTTCATGGGGTTGTTTAACATGTCGATCACCATCCCGCAGATTGTAAACGGTATTTTCGGGGGGTTGATTTTACAATATATTTTTCATGACGATCCTCTGTTATCTCTAATCATGGCCGGGGCTTTCATGATTCTGGGAGCTATCAGCACGTTTTTTGTCAAGGATATCCTGGATAAGCAAACCAGAAGCAATTGATTGGGCGATTGTCGATTTTCGATGGTGCGATGTTCGACGTTCGATCTCTGAAGTATAAAGAGGTGTCTAGTCCTAAAAAAAGTTTACAGGTTAGACGCACATCGCCAAATCGCCCAATCGACAATCGCCCATTCATATCACCATTTTTTCTTCATCGTCATAACGGTTTTATAAAAAATTGTAATCCAGGCTGTTGAACCCCGTATGTTGCAGGATAAACTTCACAAAATACCGCATTGATTTGCTACTCTCCGGCGCATGTGGGAAAAGCAAACGTCATAAAATTTATATTCAATGTATCCAAAATTTGTGTATAAATTTTTCAACCACTTGACAAGTTTTATATTCTTTTTTAAATTTACGGACATTAATTCTATAAATTTATTTAATCACACTTACAACAAAATTCCAGCTTATGAAAAAAAATTACTTCTTATTACTGGCGGTTACTGCTTTCCTGGCTTTGGGAATGACAACCGCAAAAGCCCAGAATGGGGGTATTTATTCAAAAGGTACCTGGACCTACGATGTAAACCAGAGTTTAGGCGTCAGTTTTATGTCCGACAAGACTAATGATAATGCAAAAAGGAACTATAACACTAGTGAAGTCGAATTATGGGCACTATATTTCCCTGTCAATCATTTTGCCGGTGGGTTATATGTTACATATGACAGGGAAAAACAGAAAAAAGGTTATTCTTATCTTAATAGCAGTACTATGGCCTACCTCTAGCTTCTATATGGCCGGAGTTTTGGGAAATTAAACCTGCAGGCATGGGGCGCTGTTGGTATCGGAAAGGCAAAGTATGAATACGGTGATAACTATAACGAGAAGGATAATATGTTTGGCTATATTCTCGGCATTGAATCACCTATCAAACTATCGCCCAATTGCAACGGATATGTTACACCTGGCATCAGTTATGAATCAAGAAAAGCCGATTGGGACGGAGGTGACGACAAAGACAACGAACTTGCATTTTATCTTGATCTTACTTTTTTTATTCCAAATCACGATTATTCCTGTGATATAGGGAATGGCTGTTCCAAGGTCAATGAACGTTACCAGCAGGGATATGCATTAATGGGTGTAACCTCATGGATTGGCCTTTCATTGAATAAATATACCCTAAATTACGATATTACGGAAGAAGCCGGCATGAACATGGACGAAAACGAAACTGACTTCCGGGTAGGCTTAAATGGATATTATTATGTCATCAATAACCTGGCTGTCGGTGCAAATATCACTCTCAACACCTATAAATATAAAAGCAAGGAAGACGTTGCGTATCCTTATGAAAATTCAGGCAGCAGATTTATTTTTATGCCACAGGTCCTTTACAACCTGCCTTTCAATGGTTGTTTGAGAAATTTCTTTGTCAACGGAGGTTTTGGTTTTGGCTCCAATAATTCATCATACAAGACGGGCTCTAACCCTGCCGATAAAACAAAAGAAAATATCACCGCCTATTACGTTGGAGCCGGTTATAATTACTTTTTCACCGATTACCTTGCATTCACTCCTAAAATAGGTTTTAAATCACAGAAAAACAAGATCAAGGATCAGGATTATAAAGTCACCAGGAGTGGTTTGGTAATAGACTTTGGGTTGAACTATTTCTTCGGGAATAAAGGTGCAGTCAAGACCTACTTAAATTAAGACGTTCTTCAACGGCGCTTTTTTTCATTTAACTCAAATTTCAAAACCCAGCCTGACCTGAATGGTGCTGTAGCCAAGCGTTATGGCGTGCGTATGCGCCAGATTGATATGCTCCGCCACGATCAGTATGTACAGACGGTTATTGACCTGTCGAATCGCAGCCTCACCGATAATTGGGGTTATACACCGGTAACGGAAGCCGAAGCGTTAGCCGTAGCTCGCGACCTGAAGCCGGTCATACAGCCCAAGGGTGTGCCTGTTGCCGAGGATGCTCAGGGTCGCCCCATTAGTTTCAATATAGCCCTGCCCGATGTAGATATGCTGCAAAATGATCTCAACGGGTACCTGTTCCCTTTTGGATGGTCAAAACTACTTCTAGGCCTGAAACGACTGCATAACTACCGTCTGTTTGCGCTTGCCGTGATCCCTGAATATCACGGTTAGGGATTGGATGTCGTCAAATCGAAAATCGCCCAATCGACAATCGTCAAATCTTTCCGGCAGACACCATCTCATATTCCTTGGTAATCAGCAAGTCTGCCACCGGTCGTAGCGCCTGTACCATCTTATGCTCCTGTTCCAGGACACGCATACGGTATTCATTCTGTGGTTCCTTGCCGCGCACCAGTTGCGCTTTTTTAGTTTCGTGATAGGTGAGCTCGATGAATATCCTTATATCAATTCCTTCTGTCTTTATGGCGTATAAACCGTCGATGATCAGCATGTCGATGCCCTTGAAGTCGGTGATCAGGGTATCAACCTGTTCGGTAACCAAATCAACGCAGGGCATGGACGATGTTTTGCCATCCTTGAAATCGCGAATATTCTGGTATATTTTATCCCAATCGTATTCCCCATAACCGACAACATTTTCAATACCGTGGTTTTTTCGCCACTCCGTGCGTTCGAGAGGAAGAATACGGTAATAATTGTCGATGTGTATCGGCTTAGCCATAATGCCTTCCTTGCGAAGCAAACGGGCTATGACGTGGGCCAGCTCCGACTTGCCTGAACCGGATTCGCCGGAGATACCGACCATCATTTTTCCTTTCCGGTTCTTAAGAATGAAATCGACAATTTTTTGCCCGGCATTGCGGTGCTTGTCTTCAATTAATAAAACGTCTCCTAACATAGTGAAAGTTAATTAAAAATGAAGATTTAACTGATTATAATTTTATGCCATTCGCCCGATTTGACAGTAAAGCTTTTATCGGCCAACCCAATTTTAATTTGATGTCCGACTGGACCGTCCACCTTGACATTTACACCCAATTTAGAGACGATGCAATGGTAATTTTTTTCTTTGAAGGTGAATTTGAACTCAACAGATCTCCAGTGATCCGGGAGATTCGGGTTGAATTTTACCATTTCCGATCGCAGGTTCAGCCCCGCATAGGAAGAAATAGCCAGCCATACTGTTCCGGTCATCACGCCGGCATGAATGCCTTCGCCTGTTGTTCCACCCTGTATGTCGTTATAATCACTGGTGAGGGCATCGGAATAGAGCGACCAGCTCAGCTTTTTATCACCCAGCAAATTGGCCAGATGAGCATGTACTACCCTGCTCAGTGTCGATCCATGTGAGGTACGTTTCAGGTAATAATTCAGGTTCCTCTCAAGATAATCAACCGGCAGCTTATAACCCATGGCATTCAGAATCTCGTCCACCTCATCCTTATCCAGATTATAAAATGTCATCAGCGTGTCGGCTTGTTTGGCTACCTTGTATTCATCAGGTGACTGGCCTTCAGCTTTTAATATCCTGTCGAACCGGTAAATATTACCATACTTCTTTTTATAAAAATCCCAGTCAAGTTCTTTCAGTTTAAAATACCCATCATATTGGGCAATAACTCCATCTTCTGAAATGACGATGTTTAAACTCCCTGCGAGTTCCTGCCAATGGGCCAATTCCTTAACAGTCAAATGAATTTGCCTTTCAACAGCCAGCTTTGATTCATTATCCAGTGCTGAATAAAGTTCTTGTGCCTTCCGGAATGTCCATGCCACCATCAAATTTGTATAGGCATTATCCTTTAGGCCTCCGGTATCGGAATTTTCATATTTTTCATGAAATTCATCAGGTCCCATGACCCTGTCGATCTCATATTTTCCTGTTGCTGAATTAAGTTTACTTTTGCTGGCCCAGAACCGGCATATTTCAAAGAACAGCTCGGCACCGTATGATTTAATGAAATCCAGGTCTCCGGTTATCCAGAAATAATACCATATGTTATAGGCAATAGCCAGTGAAACATGGCGTTGCAGCGAACTATGGTCGGGGTCCCATTTCCCGGAAACAGGATTCAGGTGGATGATCTGTGTTTCCTCCCGTCCGTCGCTGCCGCTTTGCCATGGAAACATGGCACCGGAATATCCGTTTTCCATTGCATATTTCCTCGCTGCATCCAGTCGGCGGTAACGGTACATGAGGACAGATCGAGCTGCATCTTTAAAGTGTATGAAATAAATAGGAAGAATATAAAGCTCATCCCAGAAGATATGACCGCGGTAAGCTTCACCATGCAATCCCCTGGCAGGGATACCGGTATCGATCCATGAGTTGTGCGGAGAGGTCGTTACCAGTGAATGATAAAGATGAAGTCTAAGTAACTTCTGCGTCAAACGGTCACCTTCAACTTTTATATCTATGGTGTCCCAGATTGTCTCCCACTGTTCAGCAGACCTGGTATGAACATCCTTAAAAAATGAATACCCTTTGAGCAATGACAATGCAGCCTTACAGGGATTGATCTGATGATGATCGGTCGATTTGTGAAGGGCTGCGATTTTGTGCACTTTAATTTCCTCACCCATTTTCATCTCCCTGCTAAAAAGAAGTTCCGACCTTCCTTTTGAGGAGTTGTGCATGAAAACGGGCTTAAGCACCTGGCCATTATGCACTGCCGTCATCCGGGCTACAACGGCTATCTTAATCTTTGACTGTGTTGTTTGCACAACGACAAAATGGGCATTGTCGCTGCAACCTTCCTCAACAGGTTCCAGATGGCGCTGGTTCAGCTCCTTGTAACGATCGACACCGGCATTGATATGATCACCATAAAGACCGCTTTTCATAGTTATTGTGGCAGAATAATTTACCGGGATAACCGAGTATTCAACAGCAGCGAGGTGAGGTATGTCCATGCTTGCTATGCGCCTGGATTCAATCAGGGTCCGACGACCTTTTTCATCCTTTATCACCACTCTTCTGTAAAGAATGCCATCATTCAGAAGCAGAGTCCTTTTGATATCCTCGATCTTTACCTTGTTAATATCCAGCCATTCTTCATCATCTATTCTGAAGGTGATAAAATGCCAGTCGATCACATTGACAAAATCCTCATTTTCGACATCACGTCCTGCAACTTTTGACACCAGGCGGTTATAAACGGATGACATATAGGTGCCCGGATAATTGACCGAATTGGCAGTAGTTTCATCCATCGCTCCGCGGGTTCCGAAGTAGCCATTGCCAATAGTCAGCAGCGATTCCCGGTTTCGCTCCAATTTTGGATCATAATCATAATAGGCTATTGACCAATTGTCCTTATCAAGACCTGTTGCAAACCATTCTGCGATGCCGTCAAATCCGATTTTGCCGATATCACTCACGACGATATCAGCGCCATTTCGTTGTAATTCATGTTCATTATTTTCGCGGGCGATGCCAAGAACGAGTCCGAAATTCCCTTTCCGGCCGGCCTGTACGCCTGAAACGGCATCTTCGACGACTACAGCCCTGTCATAAGGCACACCAAGATTATCGCAGGCTACTGTAAAGATATCGGGTTCGGGCTTCCCTTTGAGGCCGAGTTCTGCCGACACTTCACCATCGACCCTGGTATTCATGAATTTAAGGAGGTCTGCTCGCTCAAGCACCGCCCTGCAGTTCTTGCTTGAGGATGCTACTCCCACTTTGATGCCTTTGCGTTGCAATTCGTATATCAGGTCTACTGTAGAATCATATACCTCAACGCCCTTAGTCCTCAGTACATCATTAAAAGCTTCATTCTTGCGGTTTCCCAGGCCGCAGATGGTTTCCATGTCAGTTATATCCTCAGGATTCCCAAAGGGCAAGTGTATACCCCTGGATTCCAGGAAATCCTGCACGCCCTTGTATCTTGGTTTGCCATCAACAAAAGGGAGATAGTCCTGTTCATGGTCAAATTCCCTGAAAATCTCACCATACCTTCGAACCCTGTCTTTTAAATAGTCGTCAAACATCTTCTTCCATGCAGCACTATGAACAAGCGCTGTACGGGTGATCACACCGTCCAGGTCAAAAATAACCGCATCAAATCCGTAATCAGTCATGTATGGTCCTATATTGTCATAGTTTTCTTAAGGTTCGCTGCCGATGGCCAACATTGCAAAACATTATGACATTCTTTATGACATTGAAGGCTGATATAGTTTGAATTCAACACCAATTGTTGCGCCTTTTCCAAGTTTACTGCTGCACCATATCTTACCTTTCATGGCCTCGGTGTATTTTTTTACTATAGACAGGCCAATGCCCTGTGTTTCATCTTGTCCTATACTTTGGTAACTTTGTTTCTGGTACTTACCGAAGAGCTTCTTCACATCATCCTCACTTATACCCGGACCTTCATCGATAATCTCAACAACAGCCATATCCTCTTTTTTTATCAATCTGATATAGATATTTTTACCGTCGGGTGAAAATTTTATGGCATTCGACAGGATATTTTCAAATATCAGTGCGGCATAAATCGGATCGACCTTCACAAACAGGTCGCTGCCATCAAGATGTAACTGAATATTCTTTTGTGCCAGGGCATAAGTATAGATCTCACTGATTTCATTCAGAAGAATTAACAAATTCGTCACTTCCGGCTTCAGGCTTATGCTTTTGCTCTCAATTTCATTGATGTCGAGCACCTGGTTGATAATATGATTGATCCGTTTTATGGATTTATGAATCACTTCGATTGATTTGACCTGCTCTTTTGAAAGGTCTGTGGTCTGTGATTTAAGCAGGTCGGCGAGGCACAGGCTGCTTGTGAGGGGATTCCGCAGGTCCTGGGCCAGGACATTGATGAGATGATGTTTTTCTTCATTGAGCTGTAAGAGCTGCACATTCTTCTTTTCCAATTCCTTCTTCTGCTCTGTGATACTCTCGTTCTGCCTGGCTATCTCTTCATTTTGTTTCTGGATTTTTATATAGCTCTGCGCAAGTTTTCTTTCCAGTTCATTCATTTCACGGATACGTTTGACGACAATTTTAACAACCCCTTTTATCATATCGAGGTTGGAAGCCATTAAATTCGTAAAGTCCGACTGTTCAAGTTCCAGCAAGCATGTTTCTTCTTCGGCAGTAACGGATGCCGACCGGGTCTCCTTGTCAAAAAGGGCATATTCTCCGAATACCCTGCCCTGTCCCATGCGTGTGATGACATAATCCCCAACGTGCACCCTCACCGAACCACTCCCGATGATATACATGGAATGGCCTACATCACATTTCCGGAAGATAATCTCCTCTTTCTTTACAACATGTTCTTTAAGAACACCGGCTATTCCCTGCAGGATATCTTCCGGCGTATCCTTAAAAACCTCCACCTTCCTGAGGATATCCACCCTGTTCTTTAGTTGCTCTGAATCCATAGTGATCATTATTTAGGTGTGTGCATTATTCCTTGCCGTTATCTCTGATAGTGAGCCATAAATAGCCATAGGGTAACAGATATAAATTACGCTGATCATCCACATCAACCCTGGCACCGAGCAGGTCAACAGGTGCGGCAATATCCATGTCATCCGGCAGTTTAAGGGTCAAATGTTCAGGCGACAGGTTATTTAAAACATAAATATTTTCACTCCGGTAGCTTCTGATGAAGGATAACACTGCTGTCGTAGGTTTTTGGGTTGAGTCAGTGATATTCACCCATTTAATGACACCTCTGCCAAAACACCGGAATCTCCTGCGTATATTGATCTGATTTTTAATCTGTTGATACACCGAAGCATAATAGCTGCCAGGCAGATTAAGCTGTTCATCCAATTCATTCCAGTTGATCATTCCCCTAACAAGAAAACGGGTATCATTTTTCCCTGTCAAACGAATCATCTCCGAATAATATTTTTCATCGTTCAATTTTCCGAATTCATCGCCGTAATATACTACAGGTGTGCCAGGCAGGGTAAGCATTACAGAAAAGATCAGTCCTATTTTCCGTGGATCCCTGTCCATCAGTTCGGCTAACCGGGCCGATATACCCTGTCCGAGGCGGAAATCCCATTCCGGCTTCCTGCAATAGCTGTCGTGAATGAATTTCCGGTCTTCTTCAGTAACATACACCAGTTCCAGACTAAGTTCATCGTGGCACCGGAGAAAAGTGAACCACTGGCTGTTATCCGGTATACCAGGTGTGACATCCAGGCTGAGTGTCAGTTCAACAGGGCTTTTGTCGTTCATAGCCAGAGCCTTGAACATCTGAGGCATTAGCGGAAAATGATAACCTGCATGGCACTCATCGCCATTGCCAAAGTATTTGACAACTTCATTTGGTTTCTGGCAGGCCTCGGCAAGGAGCAATGTATCTGGCCTCACATAATCCAGCACAGCCCTAAAAAATTTCACCACAACATGTGCCTGGTGCAGGTTTTCACAGGCAGTGCCTTCTTCTTTCCAAATGTATGGTATAGCATCAGCCCTGAAACCATCAACGCCCTTTGCCAGCCAGAAAAGCAAATTCTTTGACATTTCAAGCAGGACTTCAGGATTATGGTAGTTCAGATCGGGCTGGAATTCAAAAAAACGGTGGAAATAATAGGCATCACCATATTTTTCCCAATTGCTCGCACACAATCCTTTAAAAATAATGCGGGCGTCAGAATATTTTTTGTCGTCACTATTCCATATATAATAATCCCTATACCTGCCAAAGGAGGATATGCGCGATTCCATAAACCACGGATGCTCTTCGGAGGTATGGTTAATGGCTATGTCAAAAATCACCTTAATCCCATTCTCATGTGCTTGTTGGAGAAAATGAATAAAGACCCGTTCCCTTTCCGCATCGGAGGCTGAGTGAGGCAATCCCAACAAATCAGGTCTGATGCTGCGGTAATCGGAGATATCAAATCCCGCATCCCGCATCGGTGATTTCAAAATGGGAAGAAGCCACAGACAGTTGACTCCCAGACTTTTCAGATAATCCAACTTTTCGATCAATCCAGCAAAATCCTTATTGAAAAGATCGACGTAGAGGGAATATACTACCGCATCTTTATACCACTGTGGTTCAAGAGGTTCAAATTGCACGCTCTTTTTCAGTGTTTCCAGTTCACCGGTAAATTCCCTTAATGCGTTCAGCGGAATCGCGGGATATAATTCAGTCCAATAGCTTCTTAGCGATTCAAAAAGAGTGTGATGTTCCATAAATTATCCTGAAAATGTGCATTCAAAGTTACAAATTATTTGAGGATGGCATATTTTGGCACGACCGCATTATGATACTTTAACAAATTCAGGATAAGGGTGGCAGCGTTCACCGAAATACAGATTCCTTATCGGGCTTTACAAATCTTTAGTATATTTATCATGTCCTAATTATTATAATTCAAATGATCTTCAATATATTATCAAAATATCTCATCATTTCAACCAGTGTATTATTCTTAAGTCAGACAGCCTCTCCGCAGCAGGTTGGATTTACACTTACCTCCGGGCATAAACGGACTGATATACCTTTTGAGAATTTTAATAACCTGATCATTATTCCGGTCACATTGAAGGGAATCCTGCCCTGCAAGTTCATTCTTGACTCTGGTGTGAGCACTAACATTCTTACCGAACGGTCGTTGTGCGATATCCTGGGCGTAACGTGCGACCGCATGGTGAGCATACCTGTCATCGGAAGCAGGGAAAAAATCGATGCCTGTGTTATTGGGAACATCGATATGACTTTACCCGGAATATCAGGAAAGAACCTGAATATGCTTGTCCTTGAAGAGGATTTTCTCAACCTCAGGAATTATCTTGGTATAAATGTGTTTGGGATAATAGGATTTGATATCCTGCGCCATTTTGTCGTTAAGATAGACTTTACGACAAAAATGTTAACATTCATCACTCCGGAGCACTTCCGGCCACCCAAAAGATACTTAGCACTTAAGGTTGAATTCGAAAATAACAAGCCTTATCTGGCAGCTGGCGTTAATTTAACAGGTGATACCATAATACCATGCAGACTAATGGTTGATCTTGGTGCTAGCCATACTATCCTTTTCGAACTACCTGAAAATAATGATATCCGACTTCCCTTTGCGAAGATCAATGCTGCAGTCGGAAGGGGACTGGGTGGCGATATTGAAGGCTTCTTCACCAGAATACACGAACTCAGTCTGGGTAACTTTACCCTCACTGACGTTGTAGTGTCGTTTTCACCTGATTATAAGATCAATGACAAAACAGATGACCCGATCTTACAAGGAACACTCGGAGGAGAAATTCTCAGCCGTTTCGATATCATACTCGATTATTTTAATAAAAAAATTTACCTGAAGAAAAATTACACCTACATTGAACCTTTTGAATATAACCTCAGCGGTATCGAGCTGATAGCCTCAGGCACCGATCTGAAAAAGTTTGAGGTTATTTCGGTACTGCCCGGGTCACCTGCCGAAAAAGCAGGCATAAAAAACGGTAATCTGATTCTCGCAGTAAACGGTATCAGTGCCATTGATCTGACGCTCAATGAGATCAACCATACTCTTCGTTCAAAGCCAGGAAGGATGGTTAAATTAAAAATTGACAGCAATGGACAGATTCTGAAGGTGAAGTTCAGGTTGGAGAAGATGATATAGAATGTTTAAAATGGGGTTAAATTATAACATTATATTTGCCGAAAAAATCACTTCATTGGTGTTGTTTTTATATCTTCTATGAAATCATTAGTCTTCAATCTGATCCTGGCACTTTTCATCATCGTATTTTTAAGTTGCAGTGTTATGACGGCAGATAGAACGTCGGATGTTCCGCAGTGGGCGAAAGAAGTTGTATGGTACCAGGTGTTCCCGGAGCGTTTCTGCAATGGGGATACGACAAATGATCCGACATATAGTGATATCCTGGGAGCGTGGCCCCACGATACAGTACTGCCATGGCAGGTGCATCCCTGGACATCAGACTGGTACGAGCTGCAGCCCTATGAAAAAGAAAACGGGAAAGATATATGGTATAACATCACACGGCGGAGATATGGCGGCGACCTGCAGGGCATCCTTGATAAACTCGATTATCTGAAACAACTTGGCATCGGGGCCATTTATCTCAATCCTGTTTTTATGGCGCCTTCATACCATAAATACGATGCAGCCTGTTACCACCATATCGATCCTAACTTCGGACCAAATCCTGAGGGTGATAGAAAACTGATTGCATCCGAGATCCCCGACGATCCTTCAACGTGGAAATGGACATCGGCTGACTCCCTCATGCTTAAGCTCATCCGTGAGGTTCATCAACGCGGAATGAAAATCATCCTCGACGGCGTATTCAACCATATGGGCATTAATAGCTTTGCATTTCAGGATGTACTGAAAAACCAGCAGAATTCACGTTTCAAGGATTGGTTCGTCATTAAATCATTTGATGATCCTGCAATGGGAACCCGGTTTGATTATGAAGGCTGGTGGGGTGTCAAAGATATGCCGATATTGAGAGAGACTAAAAAAGGACTTGCAGAAGGTCCAAAAAAATACATTTTTGCTTCAGTGAAACGATGGATGGATCCCGGTGACAATAAGGATTTATCAAAAGGAATCGACGGGTGGCGGCTGGATGTCGCCGCCGAAATCCATCACCGCTTCTGGCAGGATTTCAGGACATTTGTCAAATCCATAAATCCTGAAGCATACCTGACTGGTGAGATCATTGACTCGACGCAGGCTATTAGGCCCTATTTACAGGGAGATCAGTTCGATGCAGTGATGAATTACAATTTCATGTTTATCACCAGCGAATATTTCATCAAGGGTAGGTACCAGTGTTCGGTGAGCAGGTTCGACAGCCTTCTCAAAGCTCACAGGGAAGCCTTTACCGGTGATGTCAATCTCGTCATGCAAAACCTTCTTGGAAGCCACGACACTGACAGGCCCTCATCACGGATAACCAATACCCGTATTGAAAGCTTTCTCGAAAAAAAACATTATTTCAATAAATCCAAGGCAAAGAATCCCTGGTATAATACGCGTAAGCCTGATAATGATGCGTATACTATCCTCAAACTAATGATTATTTTTCAGATGACATACCCCGGAGCGCCAATGATTTATTATGGTGATGAAGTTGGGATGTGGGGTGCCAATGATCCCTGCTGCCGGAAACCAATGATATGGGACAACATGTCTTTCGACAGCGCCTCTTTCCTCCCTGATGGCAGAAAAAGCCACCAAACCGATGCTGTGAATATCGAAAGATTCGTGTTTAACCATTATAAACGAATGACCGGTATCAGAAACACTTATAAAGTGTTACAACTTGGCGACTTTCAGACCATATATATTAATGATCCGGACGAGATATATGCATTTTCCAGAAATTATGAAGGACAACAGGCAATCATTTTCCTGAACAATAATAATAAAAGGAGAATAATAGAAATTCCCACTGGTTTTGAAGGTAAGTTCGTGGATGTGCTGAATGATAATGCAACGGTCATCATTACAGGACAAAAGCTCAGCCTGACCCTTTATCCCAAATGGGGAAAAATATTGATCAGGCAATAATCATGATTTTGATTGGAATTTATCAAAACTCATATCTTTGTCGGCTTATATGAGATACCTGATTTGTACTAAATGAAAAACCAGGCAGTCAAGGAGAAAAAGAAAGTTGCATTACTATCGCTTTTCGCTGCGATTTTTCTGACCAGCTTTAAGCTTGTTGTAGGATTGGTGACAGGAAGCCTCGGAATTCTCTCCGAAGCTTTACATTCAGGATTGGATATGGTGGCTGCGGCCATTACTTTTTTTGCTGTAAGGGTTTCGGATAAACCTGGCGATTTCGATCATCACTATGGACATGGAAAAATCGAAAATGTGTCAGCTTTAGCTGAAACTCTGCTTTTATTAGTCACGTGTGTCTGGATAATATATGAAGCTGTACACCGGTTGACGACCGGAGAAGTAGAAATTGATGTGAATATCTGGAGCTACGTGGTAGTCGTTTCGTCAATTATTATTGATGTATCACGCTCCAGAGCCTTGAACAAGGCTGCAAAAAAACATAACAGCCAGGCACTGAAAGCCGATGCTCTGCATTTTTCCACAGATATCTGGAGCTCATTGGTTGTGCTATTAGGGCTGATATGCGCCAATTTTGGTTTTTTCATCGCTGACTCTCTCGCCGCCCTGGGAGTAGCCATCATTGTTATTTCTGTTTCGTTCCGTCTGGGCAAAAAATCAATTGATGTACTGCTGGATAAAGCACCAGGTGATGCGACGATGAAAATAGAAAAAATACTCTTCAGCGTCCCTGAAATCATTCACTATCATGATCTCAGGGTAAGAGAAGCCGGTGCCCAGATATTTATCGAAGTGTCCATACATGTCGCCCCTGACCTGAACATTGAACAGGCACATATAATTTCCGACAAAATTGAAGAGGAAATCAAAGTTGCAGTTAAAAGAGCTGAAGTTCATGTACATGTTGAACCAGAACACAATGGTCTTCAAAATGAAAGCTAGGATGATTAGTATTATCAGGACTCCAGTGCTATTTTTATTTCTGTTTTTCATTCCTTTTGCATGGTCACGATCGCAGGACATATCTATCGGCAGGGTGGAACCCCCATTCTGGTGGACAGGTATGAAATATCCAGAGTTACAACTGCTGGTTTATGGAAATGATATTGCACTGACTGAACCATTTATCTCATATCCAGGTGTATTGCTGGCACAAACCCATCGCACTGAGAATCTCAACTATCTTTTCATTGATCTCCTTATCAAAGAGGAATGCCGGGCAGGTACCTTTGATATTGAATTTTATAAAGATGGAAAATCCATTCTCCACCATGTTTATGAAATAAAGGAGCGAAAAACCGGATCATCGCAGCGAAAAGGCTTTGACCAGTCGGATGTCATTTATCTTATCATGCCCGATCGTTATGCCAATGGTAATCCGGGAAATGATGACATAGCCGGGATGACCGAAAAGGCAAACAGACAGGATCCAAGTGGCCGTCACGGCGGTGACCTGCAAGGAATCATCGACCATCTGGATTATATTCAAAATCTTGGTGTAACTTCCTTATGGCTGAATCCATTCCTCGAAAACAACAATCCCCGCTATTCCTATCATGGTTATGCCATCACCGATTTCTACAGAACCGATCCCCGGTTGGGCTCCAACGAAGATTATTTGCAACTCGTTGAAAGATGCCATCAGAAGGGAATGAAGATCATTATGGATATGGTCTTCAACCATAGCAGCACAAACCACTGGTTTATCAAAGATCTGCCATCACCTGACTGGATACATCAATTTCCCGACTTTACTCCGTCGAATTTCAGGGCTTCGACCATCACCGATCCGTATGCTTCTGATTATGACAAAACCAGGATGCTCACAGGCTGGTTCGACCGGCACATGGCTGACCTGAACCAAAATAACCGGTATCTCACCAACTATCTGATCCAAAACAGCATCTGGTGGATTGAATGGGCCGGACTGGATGGCATACGCCTCGACACCCAGCCCTATTCAAATAAAGAGATGATTGCTGACTGGGGAAAAAGAATATCGGAAGAATACCCGAATTTCACGATCGTGGGGGAAGCCTGGTTACGTTATGAATCCATGACTGCCTATTATCAGATGGACTCACCCAACAGGGATGGTTATAACTCTCATATTCCATGCGTAACAGACTTCCCGTTATGTTTTGCACTCAATGAAGCCTTTACTCAGGAAGAGGGATACTATACCGGCCTTGCCCGGATTTATGACGTCCTGGCGCAGGACTTTTTATACGGCCACCCTGAGAATAACCTGGTCTTTGTTGACAATCATGATCTCACACGCTTCTTCACAAGCGTTAAGGAAGATCCCAATAAATTTAAGATGGGACTTGCATATATCCTGACGACCAGAGGCATACCCATGATCTATTATGGCACCGAGATCCTTATGACCGGCAATGCCGAAACGGGCCATGGATTTATCAGGGCCGATTTCCCCGGAGGTTGGTCTGAAGATCCGGTGAATGCATTTGTCCCTGCAGGCAGGACATTGCTTCAGAATGAGACATATACTTATCTGAATAAGCTGTTAAAATGGAGAAAGGATAAACAAGTCATACATAAAGGCAATTTCAGACATTTTGTTCCAGAAGATGGGATATATACATACTTCCGGTATGACAATACAGAAACCGTCATGGTTATCATGAATAATAATGCCATAGCAAAAACCGTGAATACAGAACATTTTGCAGAATGCATGAAGGGATTTTCATCAGGATATGATGTCATCAATGAACAAAAAGTCAATGAATTGAACCTCATTGAGGTGCCTGCAAAAACAGCGATCATAATCGAACTGAAATAAAAACAGTCATAGTCACGCCACTTTGGAGTAATCACAATTTTAATCTACTAAAGTATGAAAAAAAATGGACTATTCCTGCTTGTAATTTTGCTGATAGTCAGCTGCAGCCAAAATGTACCGGTTTTAAAAATTCACAGCTCAGAACACATGGCCGGTCTCACATCACCTGTCGTACTGAAACCGGATACCACTGTTGTGTGCATGGAGGATTATATTCCTGATCCCACTCCGATCGATTCCATCAGGATCAATGGTATATCCTATAACCAGGATGCCGGACATGCCATCACTTATGTTGCCGGCCCGGTTGATCCGGTGCTTAGCGAGATGCAGGTATGGGTGGAAGGTATCCCCTATTCCATCCTGGTTAAAAAATCAAGAAAGATAGCCAAAACCTTTACATTTGATCCAAAAGGCCAGGAATATCAGCGTGTGCGTCTGGCAGGCACCATCAATGGCTGGAATCCGTCATCCACTCCGCTTCTCAGGAAGGACAACATGTGGCAAACAACACTGTTGTTGAATCCCGGAACCTATTTTTACCAGATCGACATAGACGGACGGTGGCGAACTGACCCGGCAAATCCGGATTCAGCCGATAACAATATGGGAGGCTATAACTCTGTCATGAAGATCGGGGATACAGAAGGCAAAGAACGGCCCTTCCTGTTTTCGATGTCGCATACTCCCGGTAAGGTGACCATTGGATCCCGGAATCCTGTTGAAGGGTATTTTGTCTTCTACCAGAATTACCGGTTACCTGATGCCTATCTGAAAAGAAACGGCGAGAAACTGGATATTATCATTCCTGATGATGCAACAAACCGTTTGCGCTCCTATCTAAGGATATGGGCCTATAGCAAAACCGGTGAGAGCAATGACATGCTCATCCCATTTGAGAAAGGAAAAGTGATCAGCGATCCGTCACTGCTTACGCGTGAAGATAAGGAAGGCATGATCATTTATAATATTATGGTCGACCGGTTTTTTGACGGTGATGCATCAAATGACCATCCTGTGCCGGATCCGGAGATACTTCCCAAAGCCAATTATATGGGTGGAGATATTGCAGGTATAACACAAAAGATCACCGAAGGATTTTTCTCCGACTTGGGCGTCAACACGATTTGGATGTCGCCTGTCATACAAAATCCTGAAGGAGCGTGGGGCCTCTATCCGAATCCGCACACAAAATTCTCAGGTTATCATGGCTACTGGCCTGTATCATTCACCAGGGTGGACTATCGGTTTGGAACACACGATGCCTTTAAAGAGATGGTAAATACCGCCCATGAGAACAAGATGAATATCCTGCTCGATTTTGTGGCGCATCATGTCCATAAGGAACATCCATTCTACAAGGAGCATCCAGGCTGGGTCACCAGTTTATATCTGCCCGATGGCAGCCTGAATACCGAACGGTGGGATGAATACAGGCTGACCACATGGTTCGATATATTCCTTCCCACCCTCGACCTTGCCAGACCCGAAGTCTATGAATTACTTTCCGACTCGGCTGTTTACTGGCTTAAAGAATTTCAACTGGATGGTTTCCGCCATGATGCAACAAAACACATTCCTGAAGTATTCTGGCGAACACTCACCAAAAAAATCAAAACAGAAATCATCATCCCTGATAACAGACCTGTTTTTCAGATTGGTGAAACCTATGGAAACGGCGAGCTGATAAGCAGTTACATCAACTCAGGTGAGCTCGATAGCCAATTCGACTTTAATGTTTATGATGCCGCCATCGGCGTATTTGTCCGCGACAAAGAACCTTTTGGGAATCTCATCAATACGTTACGAGAAAGTTTTATGTATTATGGGAACCATAACCTCATGGGATACATAACCGGCAACCAGGATAGGGCAAGGTTCATCTCTTTTGCCAGCGGTTCACTGTCGTTTGCTGAAGATGGTAAGAAAGCCGGATGGACAAGAGATATTGAAGTCAAAGATCCTGTGGGATATCAAAAAATGGCCCTGCTTATTGCATTTAACATGACAATACCCGGAATACCGGTGATCTTTTATGGCGACGAGATCGGCATGCCCGGCGGAAATGACCCGGATAACAGGAGGATGATGAAGTTCACCAATCTGAATGAACATGAACAAAATCTGAAGAACATAACAAAAGAACTTATCAGGATCAGGAAAGAGAATCTTGCCTTCATTTTTGGCGATTTTGAACTCCTTGAAATGAGCACAACGACATTGGCCTTCACAAGAACATATTTTGACAGAATAGGCATTGTGGTGTTCAATAAAGACCAGAATAATGCAAACATTGAATTTGAAATCCCGGAAAGGTTTGAAAAGACAGAGCTGAAAGCGCATTTTGGAAATCAACTTAATCGAGATGGCAAGAAGATCATCATGAGGCTTCCGGCTCACACATTTGAAATTCTGCTAAATTAAAATAGTGACAATATTCATTACATTTGCCCGCGTAACAACTTCTTAATTCAACGCCAGCGAAAATAATCTAATTTTAAAATTTAAAAACCACCATGGGCAAAATAGTTGACATGTTTGGAGAATATCCTTTAAAAAGACTGACCCTACGGGCATCTATCCTTATCCTTTTCGTTATCATTTTTATTTCTTGCAAGGATAAGATACATACCGTACAGCAAAAACCTGTACATCAGGCACCTGCCGCGCAAGTCACACATCTTGAATGGACCAAAAATGCAAATATCTACGAAGTCAATATCCGACAGTTCTCACCCGAAGGCACTCTAAAAGCCTTTGAAGAGCAAATACCAAGGCTTAAGGACTTAGGCGTTGATATCTTATGGTTGATGCCGGTAAATCCTATCGGCGAAAAAAATCGCAAGGGAACACTCGGGAGTTATTATTCGATTAAGGATTACCTGGCAGTCAATCCGGAATATGGAACGTTAATAGACATGAAATCGCTTGTCGCCACAGCTCATACGATGAATATGCATGTCATTATCGACTGGGTGGCTAACCATACATCGTGGGATAATGACCTGCTTAAGGAACATCCTGAATTTTATAAGAGAGATTCAACAGGTAAGATTCTTTCACCTTTTGATTGGAGCGATGTGCTTCAGCTCGATTATGAAAACAGGGATCTGTGGGAATATATGATCGGCGCCATGAAGTTCTGGATCGAAGCAACAGCGATTGACGGATTCCGTTGTGATGTCGCCGGAATGGTGCCGACAGAATTCTGGAACAAGGCCAGGGCCGACCTCGACAAGGTTAAACCTGTGTTCATGCTTGCTGAAGCGGAACAGCCTGAACTCCTTACCGAAGCTTTTGATGCCGATTATGGATGGGAGTTGTATCATATCATGAACGGTATAGCTCAAGGAAAAAAGAAAGTAAAGAATATCGATGCTTATTTTCAAAAGATTGACACAGTGATCCCAGCAGGCGCCTATAAGATGTACTTTACATCCAATCATGATGAAAACTCTTGGAATGGGACCGAGTTTGAGAGGCTGGGAGATGCTGCAAGGACTTTTGCGGTGCTCACGGCTACCGTGCCGGGTATACCGCTGATATACAACGGGCAGGAAGTAGCCTTTAACCACCGTCTGCAATTTTTTGAAAAAGACAGCATCGACTGGAAGGACAATCCCGAATATACCGGACTATATAAAACTCTCCTCGAATTAAAGAAGAACAATGAAGCGCTGTGGAATGGCGGTTTCGGTGGTAGTTTCACGAAGCTAATGACCTCTGCCGATACTGCTATTTATGCCTTTGCACGCGAAAAAGGCAGTAACATAATCGTTGCCATATTCAACCTGACACCCACACAAAAGCAATTCAAAATCACGACAGCAAATTATGTCGGGGAATATATGGATGCATTTTCCGGAGAAATAATCAAGTTAAAGAAAAAAGAATCTATGCTGTTAAATCCCTGGGAATATCGGATTTATATTAAGGATTCGCTATAATTATTTATTCTTGAAGGTTTTATAAAAAAAGTAATCCCGGATACGGTTTTTTCGGCTATATCCGGGATTTTTAATTCACTCATAATCAACTGGTACGCGTTCCAGAGCAAATTCCGGATTCAAATTCCAAAGCGAGCTGTGAGAATTTGACCAAACCACCTCACCCCCTTCACCCCCTCTCCTGGAGGAGAGGGGGACGGGGGGTGAGGTCAGTTGAGAGTTTTTAAACCGGAATACTAATATCCCGTATTCTGAACCAGATTAGGATTTACATCAATCTGGCTTTGAGGAATTGGCCAGAGGCTCACATAATTGGGTGATACAGCATCTTTTTCCCACCTGATATCATAATAGGTTCCAAAACGGATCATATCAGAGCGCCGATGCCCTTCGGCATACAATTCTCTTCCACGCTCTGCCAAAAGATTTTCGTAAGTAACTTCTGTAAAAGGAACCGCACTGGCACGGGCTCTTACCTGGTTGACCAGATCGAGAGCTTCGCCTGCACTTCCGCCTGATCTTAACAGCAATTCGGCTTTCATTAGCAGAACATCAGCATAGCGGAAAATCGGAAAATCATTGCTTGTATACCTTTCGGTACCTTCAATGAACGGGAATTTGGCTATTCGGGCGCCACATTGCCTTAAACAGTTAGGTTCAAGCATATTGACATTAGGAGTAAGGTTCAAACCCGGGCCATCAGGATCCCTGGGAGCAGTTGGATCGGCCGGGTTAAACTTTTCATAGCTTGGATCTTCAATCTGGGTTCCGTCCTGGTTATATTGGGGTCCAGACAATAAACCGTTTCTTCTGAGGTCAGTTTCTTCAAAGGAATTAAAGAAAGCTTCCTGGGCACATATCCCATTCCATGAAGCAGTGATAATACCAAATTTCGCGACCAGGTTATAATGCAGGGTAAATAAGTGAATTTCAAAACCCGGGGCTTCAATCATGTCGAAAGGGACTCCTAAAATGATCTCTTTCGAACCGGAAGCGTCGGCAATGAAATTATTGAAAAAATCAGGCGACAACTCGTATTTACCCGACAGGATAATCGTATCGCAGGCTGCCAGTGCTTTTTCCCATTGGGGAGTGCCTGTATATACTTCGGCATTTAAATACAGTTTAGCAAGAATGCACTGCGCAGTGTAAAAATTTATACGTCCATATGTCATCAAACCGGTCTCTTTTGATAATTTATCCTTCACATCCAGCAATTCCGATTCCACAAAGTTGTAAACTTCCTGGCGTGAATTGGTCGCAGGTTTATAATCGGTAGGAACGTCAAACCGGTTTACAATCGGGACATTACCATAAAGATCCAACAGCCAATAATAATATAAAGCTCGTAAAGCGCGTAATTCTGCAATGGCCGGTTCCGTATCAACTCCCTCAACAATGGAAAATTGCAGTAGTAACCGGTTACAGGTAGTGATGCCATAATATAATGAATTCCACCATCTTTGGACATAAGCTTCAGTCGACGTCCAGGTATGCCTGTGCCACCGGTGCCATTCGCCTCCGTCAAACCAGTCGCCTCCCCGCTGAGGTACAACCAATAAATCCGTCCCGCAGTCGATGCCAACCATGCCATATTTGTGGCCAACCAAGTCATACAGGTTGGTATAAGCGAGACCAAAAGCATAGATGAGATTATTCTGATCCTGAAAAAACAGATCTCCTGTAAGATCAGAATAGACCTTTTCGTCGAGCTTGGTGCAAGATTGGTTAAATGTTCCGATAAAAACCGAAATGAGTAATACTTTTATTATAAGCGAAATCCTTTTCATGATTATATCTTTTTATAATTAAAACAAAATGTCAACTCCAAAAGTAAGTGAACGTGTGCTGAAGTATGTGTTCTCCCTGTCAATACCAGGAGCCAAAGGATTATCATTATCGTAAGTATCCACATATCTTACTTCCGGTTCTACTCCGGAATACCCGGTAATGGTAAACAGGTTCTGACCTGACAGATAGACCTTTAAACCAGATATGGCTTTACTGTTGGGAAAGTCGAAGTTATATCCAAAGGCAAAATTATCCAGTTTCAGGTAGGATGCCTTTTCCACATGTACATTTGAATATACCGGACCGTCGGAAGCATCTTTATAATCAAGTGCTTGTTTCATACCGCTTTGCACTTGTATTACCACCGGCACGCCATATCTGGCATTGTTTACATTCACCAAAGAATGACCGAAAACACCACGGAAGAAGAAGTTCAGATTGAAGTTATGGTATGATAATGTGTTTCCCCATCCGAGCTGAAAATCAGGTAAACCGTTACCCACTATTTTAAAATCCGTTTGAGCATTAAACTTACCATCGCCATCAATATCTTCATACATCAGATGGCCTGTACTATCTATACCAAGGAATACAGGAGCGATTATCTGACCGATAGGCTCACCCTCAGTAACCTGTATGGTATACACACCAGTCAAAAAGGGAGCTCCCAGATATCCCTTAGGGATAGTACTTTCGCTGGTAGACAAACTACTCGTTATTTTCTTTAAGGTGGTTTGGAAGTACTTAGTAAAATTGAATTCCGTCGACCACTTAAACTTGTCAGTTTTGACAGCATCGATATTAATGGCCAATTCAATACCTGAATTCTCCAGTTCACCCAGGTTCAACCACATTAAATCGGTAAGCTTTGGTGGCGAGGCCACTCTCGATAACAGAATCAGGTCAGTGCTTGTACTCCTGTAATAATCGAGTGTACCATTCACCCTGTAATCAAAAAGATAAAAATCCAGGCCGACTCCAAATTCCTTTTTGACCTCCCATTTCAGATCGGTATTTTCATTTAAAACTGGTGCATAAGCCTGAATATATTGTCCGTTGTAAAAGAATTTTTGCTGTTTCGAATTAAAGAGAAGCTGAGACAGATAAGGATAAGCTGGAAGGTTACCAGTTTCGCCATATCCTCCGCGTAACTTCAACCTATTCACATACGGGATCTCAATAAATTTAATGATATCGACGCCAAGGCTCAGCCCCATGAAATTACCCCACTTCTTATTTTCACCGAACATGGATGAACCGTCGCGTCTGAAGTTAGCTGTCATGAAAAGTGCATCGTCCCAGTTGGCCGAGCCTCTTGCGAAAAATCCGATGAGGGTACTACCACTTTTATAGCTATACATGGCCTCGAAGTTACTGAGCGTACCGGATGCAGACCCCAAGCTGTTATATGAAAATCCATCAGTCAGAAATCCTTTTGCAAATACCCAGAATTTATCATCAATTTTATCCTGATACGAATAACCTCCCAGCAGTTTTACATTAAACTTTTTAAAGTCCTTATCAAAATTCCCTGTTACCTCAAAAAGCTGGTGAAATCTGTCCTGAGTCTCTTTTCTGGCATATCCCAGGTGGCTGCCAATAGCGTAGGGTGTCCAGTAGCTGTTTTTGCTCCAGTATTGCCCATACAGGTCATATCCTCTGGACTGGGAATAAAACACACTGAATACAAGGCTTTTAACAGGATTATAATCAGCTTTAATACTTCCGATGATCTCATTTTTTTTGCCATCGGATGTATTTTGTTCCAGGATAGCCAGGGGATTATAAAAATAAAAGGCTTCCCGCTGGAAGTAGCCACCCCATTTCTTTGAAAAATCATCATCAGCATGTGCGGGTGCTGTGGGATTATATCTGGCAGCATAGGTGAGGGCACTAAGATCGCCGTATGTCTCGTCTCTCATGGTAGCAGCCAGATTCAGATTAAATGTCAATTTATTGTTCAGTGCTTTTTGTGAAAAATTCAAACGGCCATTAAACTGATCAAAACCGGTTTTGAGTACTACGCCATTTCCGGTTCTGTAATTGAACGATACCCTGTAGCTGGATGATTCACTAGCTCCTGTCATGGATAAGTTGTATACCTGGGAGAATCCGTTTCGTGTAATTTGATCCATCCAGTCAGTATTATTTCCAAAATCCGTCGTACCGTTAAATGAGAGGTATTCGTCACGGGACAGAACGTCGAGATGCCGGGCAATCATCTCCGATGTAAGCGATGTGTTGAAATCGACAGAGATACCTTTTTCGCCTGGCACATACTCGCCCTTTTTAGTGGTTATCAGGATGACGCCCGATGCGGCTCGTGTTCCATAGATGGCCGCTGCCGATGCATCCTTCAGCACATCCATTGAAGCGATATCCTGGGGATCGACTGATTTGAGGGAGGCACCCTGAACACCATCAATAATTACCAAAGGTTGTGTGTTGGAGCCAAAAGTGGAAAGCCCCCGCAACCGTATATTGAAATCGGCATTTGGGTCACCGCCGGGTCGTGTAATGGCTAATCCGGCTACCTTTCCCTGTATCAGCTGCACCGGATTAGTAATATTACCACGGTTAAAATCCTCCGATTTGACACTTGTTACGGCACTGGTGACTTCCCTGGTTTTCTGAGTACCATATCCTACAACAACTACTTCGGTCAACAGCTGCCCTGGCTGCAGTTGAACATCAATCACATTGGCTGTGATCTGAACAATTTGTGTTGTGTAACCGACAAAAGAATAACTCAATGCCTTCACAGTGTCAGGCACGGCGAGTCGGTATTTCCCATCTAAATCTGTAACAGTACCCCAGCTTCGGTTGTAAGCCAGTGTAATGGTAGCGCCAATCAGCGTTTCACCAGTTTCAGCGTCAGTTACGGTTCCGGTTATTACCCGTTCCTGGGGATACGCATGGATAATCCCCGTGACCATAAACAGAAGGATGAAACCTGCCTTGAAAAAAATTCGTAAATAATTAGTCATAAAAATAAATTTTAATTAAAAAAATTAATAATTTTATGCACAATGAAATTAATAAATATTTTGATTTTTTCTCAAAATTAAATATTTTTGATAAAAAATTTACAAGAACCTTATAAAACTATTAATAACTAAATTTTACAATCATGAAAAAGAGATTACTATTTATCATGATTTTTGCTTCTTTTTTTACAATTGAAGCAATAAGTCAATGTGGTCTGATCAGTCTGATCGGCGAATTTAACGGATGGGCGGGTGACCATTTCATGACCCGTAATCCGGAAATTCCAGATCAGTTTTCGACTATTCTCATCCTTACCGCTTCCGACGACACCGATACAAGTGGCTTCGTTGACATGAAATTTCGTCAAGATGCAGCCTGGGCAGTCAATTGGGGTGCTGTTGACTTCCCGACAGGCACAGGTGTGCTGAACGGGGCTAATATACCGGTTCCGGTTGGAAGTTATGTGGTCACATTTAACTGTACTACGGGTCTGTATAATTTCGAGGCAACATGTGGTGATATTAGCCTAATCGGTGAATTCAACGCGTGGGCAGGCGATCATGCCATGACCCGTAACACGGAATTTCCTGATCAATGGACAACGACAATTATCCTTACTACTGATGACGATACAAGCACCCCACCTGATGGAATAATTGACTTAAAATTCCGTCAAAATGCAGACTGGGTAGTGAATTGGGGTTCTGCCGACTTCCCGACAGGTACAGGCGTACAGAACGGAGCCAATATTCCGGTTCCTGTTGGCTCATATTATATTACTTTTAATTGCACTACCGGTGAATACAATTTCCAGTCAACTTGCGGTGAGATCGGTATAATCGGTGAATTCAACGGATGGGCAGGGGATGTGTGGATGACCAGGAATGCAACAAATCCGGATTCATTCACTGCATTGCTCGTTCTCGATGCTTCAAGTGACACAGAAAATGCTGATGGTATTGTTGGTGTAAAATTCCGTCAAAATGCAGACTGGACAGTGAATTGGGGTTCTGCTGACTTCCCGACAGGTACAGGTGTGATAAATGGTGCAAATATTCCGGTTCCGCTTAACATTACCGGCATTACCTGTGATTATTTTGTGACATTTAATTGCGCAACAGGTGAATACAACTTCGTTTCCACATCAGGCCCTATCAGTATGATTGGAGCCTTCAACAATTGGAATGGAGATGTTCCTATGAACAGGGATGCTTCCGATCCGAATTTATGGAAGCTTACACGCTGCTGGTATGCCGATTCCGAAGTAAAATTCCGTGAAGACGCCAACTGGTCGGATAACTGGGGCAATAACACCTTCCCATCCGGGACCGGTACACCCAATGGATCGAATATTCCATTAGTGGCTGGCACTTATGATGTTACCTTTAACAGTTCCACGTACGCCTATAACTTTGTTGCAAATACCGAAGCATGTGGTGAAATTGGAATGGTCGGTGACTTCAACAACTGGGGTGAACTGGTGAGTGGCGTCCCCACTGATGTTTATCTTGTTCGTGATCCGGTATATCCAAGCCAGTTCAGCATCGAATATAATTTTATGAGCAGCACAAACCTGTGGTTCAGGTTAAATGCCGATATCACATATACGAATGTCTGGGGTGGAACTTTCCCCGCTGGCGTCGGTGTTCTGGCTGGAAGCTATATAGCTGTGCCCGGTGGGAAATATTTCATCACATTTAACTGTAAATCCAATGAATTCCATTTCACCAGGCTGGGAAATTCGGTTACAGCATCCAAAGTCTTCACAATGAATGTTGACGGTAAACTTAATGAGACCGACTGGAAAATCGACCAGAATATTTCACGGGTTGTAGAAGGAACTCCTGGCACTGACCTGATCGAGGTAAACTTTGGGGTAACTTACAATGATGAATATTTATACGTCGGTGTTATAGTTAAGGATGCCACTGTTGATGCCTCAGATACAGTCGAATTTTTCGTCGATGGAAATAAATCAGGCGGTGCATACGATACATGTGATGTATACTTTAAAGTTGCCGGCGACGGAACTGTCAAAGTTGTTGAGGGTCCAGCAGATATCGCTCTTATTGCTGCTATAACAACTACTGACACCAGTTATATTGTTGAAACAGGTATTCCCTGGGCAGCTCTGGGAGTTACGCCCGTTGAAGGTTCACAAATAGGCTTTGACATTATAGTTAGTGAAAATGATGCTGCGGCATACAAAATGGCATGGAATGGCGGAATGCAGGATACTACCAGCACCTCATCTTTCGGTGACCTCCTGTTTGGTATACTATCATGTGGTTGTGTCAGTCTCTACAATTCGACCATTGGTGATGTCATTTTACAAACTCCTACTGATGCGCCTACAACTTATGTCGGCACTTATGAAATATTTGAAAATGCCGGGGTGATGTTCAGAAAAGACAGACAACCTGTTGTAACATGGGGTAGTGATGTTTTCCCAACCGGCACAGCTACCTTAGGTGGTGGCGAAATCCCCGCGACAACCGGCAGGTACAGAATATCATTTGACTGTATGTCAGGTGATTATTCCTTCGTCAACGAACCTACAGGTGATGGCGTTGCGTATGCCCAGTTCATTGATACCAAACCTGACATCAACGGCCTACTGGACGAATATACGCTCTCTTATAATTCAGATAAATGGGTTGTCGGCCTAGTAACCACCATTAATAATACCGTTACCTGGGGAGCCCGCTGGGATTTGAAGAACTTCTATATTGGTGTTAAAGTGATTGATTCGCCTGTTGAAGGTATAGGAAGTCCATGGCAGAATGATGCCATTGAATTTTATATAGATGGCAACCACGATGCCGACGGCACATACGATGGTAACTTTGATACTCAGCTCGTCCTTGATTTCAAAAATGGAGATTCACTGTGGGTTAAAGCCGATGGTGTACCGATTACTGACCATGATTCCAAATTCCTCCTCACTGCTGATGGTTATAATGTTGAATTAAGAGTTGCCTGGAGCAACATCAGCTTTGCCCCCGGCAGAGGCAGAACAATTGGATGGAGTCTGGGAAATGACGACAGCGACCTTGGCTCTGGAGACCGTGATTACCAGACTGTTTGGTTTGGCACAGCCAACGACTGGAGCAATACAGCCGACTTAGGTGATTTGCAACTGGAAGGCGGACCATACTTCGACGGAATCAACGATATTGATTTCAACAATGCTCATGTTATCCTCTTCCCAAATCCCGCCACAGGAAGTGTATTCATCAAAACTATCGGCGATGTGTTTGATGGAAATATGACCATTTACGTGAGTGACATGACCGGCCGGACAATCCTGACACAAAATGAGATATTCTCAGGATCCAATAGCCTTGTCCAGTTAAACGTTAATGACCTGACAAAGGGTATTTACTTCGTTAATATTCAAAGCAAAGATGGCAGAAGAGCTGTTAAAAAACTCATTGTCTTTTAATTGATCTTCTTTTCCATAAACTAACCTGAACTAAAACTGGTAAGAAGCCCGGGCGCGAGTCCGGGCTTCTTTATTATCCCTCTACCCTTTCATTTTTATTCAATGATGAATTTACCTGTGGCAAATATTCTGTCCTGGTGAGTTATTTTGTAGACATATATTCCTGAATTCAGATCTCTCCGGTCAATGGTCACAGATGTCCGGCTTATATTCGGACAGTTCCGTACCGATCGTCCCAACAGGTCATAAATGGCAATATTCCAGCTGTCCAACTTCTCAGGAGATAATATCCTGATGGTTACCTGATCATTGAAAGGATTGGGATATACCATCACTTTGCAGGAGCTTCCCGGCAATACATCAGAGAGGCCGAATGAAAATCCATTAGAGTTGGTCAGAACAGATGTCTGAGAAAAGTATTCCATCAGAAAAATCAGATCATCTTTACAAAAGAGCTCTTGCACGCTATACTGGTTGGCATAACCTTTTGTCTCCAGTTCTCCTCTGTAATATCCCTTTTGCCGGAGAGTTTGGCGGTCACAGGCAAAAAGACCATTAGCATGGTATGACAGGTACACCCCAAATGTATCAGCAGCCATAAATTCCGGCTCTCCATAAGGTAACACAAAAACGCTATCTTCTTCCAGGCTATAAGTACTACTATCCGCGAGGAGACTGTATTTTACCAGTCCTTTCTGTGTAACGTACACAAATACTTCATTATCATAGACTGCAAGAGCCCTGCCGTCCTGATTGTCATCCATTGCTGCAAAAGCAATACGATCAAAATGCTGATCAGCAATATCAAATACCAGTATACTGTCATTATTGGAGATAAAGAGCTTTCCGGATGCCGCATACATGTCGTTGATGGAGAGGCTGACTGTGCTATCGACATGAGGATTATAAGGATCGGAAACATCAATGATATTAAGGAAATTACCGCCTAATTCCTGCTCAACATAAACCCTGTCGTGATAAACCTGAAATTTCCCTGTTCCCACTGATGTGGCGATAGCACCCGTTTTCGCCAGTGCAAAGGTCTGATAGATCCTGAAACTCTCATAGGTCAGGTTAATTGTATAAATATATTCACCATCATCTGAGAACTTTGCCTTCATGCAAAAGCCGAGATCCAGGTTGAAGCCTTTAAGTACAGGATTTTTAATATCTGCCAAATCGTAAAGTTTGTACCCATACCCTTCATTGGCTACTACCAGGTAATTTCCGTATTTATCGCTACCTGTATTCCATCCGCCGGTAAGGGTATTACCATTATCGATAGGATGAAAGAAGTTGCTGTAATCCACTGTTTTAATTCCATACCATTCCGAGGCTACATAATAGTATGGGTAATGGACGGCAAGGTCGAAATGCCAGAGTCCGGCAGGAAGATAATTAATGAAGCGGATATTGGCAGGGTCGGTGGCATCATACACGTGGATGTATGTTGTGTCCAACGGGCCTCCGGGCTTCAGCCCGGCAGTTGTCGCAACATAAATAGTGTCGTTAATATTCTCGGCATTCAACGGATTGGCGGTGGCAAAACCAAATGGCATACCGAGGATGGTATCGGAAAAGATCATTTGCGGTGAAGAGATGTTCGATATATCCAGACTGTAAAAGTATCCGTTTACAGTATTGGTTCCACCCATGACATGAAGCACATCATTGTTTTTGCCCCATATCACATTTTCAGGCCAGCAATAGCTCTGGACAAAACGGCTTAAAAATGAAAAATCGGAGGTTCGGTAAAGATAAACGCCATTCTGAGTGCTTAACACATCAGCAACGGAATAAGCACAGATACCATTTTTAATATCAGCGCCATAAAGCCGCGCTGTTCCGCTGACAAATCCAAAATCACCCAGCTTGCTAAAAGATTCACCATAGTCGATATAGGCTGACATTTTTTTAAATCGCGTCAGAAAAATGGTGTCACCGGAAATCGAGACATCCAGCATCGGCAAGCCTCCGTCATCGCAAAGGATGTCATAGACCTTTGAAGGCGCTGAGGGTTCATTCAGATCCCATTTTGTCATACCATCGTAATTTGCAGCCACATATAAAAAATCATCATTGACAAGAATATCCATGATGACTGATTTATACCTGTATTCAAATGTCATCTCGAAAGGAACAGGAGTCGTGGCATCATAAACCCGGAGTGTCGATCCGGTGCCTGCATAGAGGTAACCATTATGATATTTGACAGCCTGGCAGGCCGCACCAGTTGTGCCTGAAATAAAACGCAGGCTGTCCTGGGCAGAAGAATAAAAAACAAGGAAAACGCAAACGATAATTAAAAGCTGTTTCATTATTTCTTATAGCTAAATGAGATATCATGTAAATATAATCATTTTCCGGACAGAACCTCCCCTCCCACCAACCATAAATAATATCCATAGTCCCGTTAGGGACGCCATTATGGTAGACCGGATTCCATGAATAATGTTAAATTTGCACCTGATTCCATTAGATTTTCAATTTGATAAATGAAACAGATGAAAAAGATTCTATTAAACATATCATCCGGGATATTAATGAAAAGAGGTTACAGGTTGCAGGTTGCAGGTTGCAGGTTGAGCGAGGCGAAGCTGAGCGAAATCCATACAAAGTCGGGATACCTGCGACCTGGTTCCTGGTACCTGGTATCTTTCATGTTATTTATGACACTGTCATTCATGTCCGGCGCTCAGGTGGTGATATCTGAGCCTGCCTTCCCCACAGTCAGCGACGCTGTCATCATCACCTTCGACGCTACACAGGGCAGTGGCGGCCTGGAAGGATATACCGGTGATGTTTATGCCCATACAGGCGTCATCACCGATCAGAGCACCTCCTCCACCGACTGGAAGTATGTTCAGGCAGACTGGGGTGTAAATATTCCCAAATGCCTTATGACACGTATTACCCCAAACCTATATCAGCTAAACATTACGCCGTCAGTTCAGGCTTATTATGACGTGCCAGGCGGCGAGAAAATACTCCAAATGGCCTTTGTTTTCCGCAGCGCAGCACAGGTCGGAGGACAGTGGCTCGAAGGTAAAACAGAAACAGGAGGCGATATCTTTGTAAACGTTTATGAACCGGGATTGAACGTTTCAATTGTGATTCCCGATAAATATGCTATCATCGCTGTTCCATTCGACACTATTCCGGTCCAGGCCACTGCCATAGGCGCTGATTCTATGGCTCTTTACGTCAATGATAATCTTTTAAAAAAAGTGGCGGGCAATACCATCACCGACTCACTGTTCGCAGACAACTATGGTAAATACTATGTAAAGGTCATGGCTTCGAACGACACTGGCTTTGTGGCGGACTCCTTCTATTATTTTGTAAGGCAGCCTGCCATCATCAACTCTTTGCCCGCAGGTATCACTGAGGGAATAAATTATGTCGATGACAGCACCGTCATCCTTTGCCTGTATGCTCCTTATAAGGATTATGTTTTTGCTGTCGGCGACTTCAGTGACTGGGAAGTTGATACATTTAATTATATGTATAAAACTCCCGACAGCTCACGTTACTGGATCCGCTTAAACCACCTGGTTCCTTCAAAAGAATATATTTTTCAGTATTTTGTCGATGGAGAGTTAATGATTGGGGATCCCTATGCAGAGAAAGTCAGCGATCCCTGGAATGACAAGTACATAACAGCAGATATATATCCCGGTCTCATTTCCTATCCTGAAGGTAAGACACAAGGCATTGCAACAGTTTTCCAGACAGCACTGCAACCCTACCAGTGGGAAACCACAGGTTTTACCTCTCCACACATCATTGACCTGGTGATCTATGAACTCCTGGTCAGGGACTTCACCACCAATCATACCTTTCAGGCCATCATCGATACGCTTAACTATCTGAAAACACTTGGTGTTAATGCCATTGAACTGATGCCTGTGATGGAGTTCGAAGGCAATATCAGCTGGGGATATAATCCCTCCTATTATTTTGCTGTAGATAAGTATTACGGACCCAAGGATAAACTAAAAGATCTCATCGACATTTGTCACTCAAAGGGCATTGCCGTCATTTTCGACATTGTACTGAACCATTCCTTCGGGCAGTCACCAATGGTCATGCTGTATTGGGACAAACAAAATAACCGGCCCACAGCCAACAGTCCATGGTTTAATCCTATACCAAAGCATGATTATAATGTAGGGTATGATATGAACCATGAAAGTGTCGACACCAGACGGTTTGTTGACCGAGTAGTGAAATTCTGGCTCAACGAATATCATGCCGATGGATTCAGGTTTGACCTGTCAAAGGGTTTTACCCAGAAAAACACGCTTGGAAACACTGCAGAGTGGGGTCATTTGGATACGTCACGGATAACAATACTAAAACGTATTGCCGATTCCATATGGCAGGCGAAATCTGATGCTTTTGTCATCCTGGAACATTTTGCCGATAATGACGAGGAAAAAATCCTTGCCAATTACGGTATGCTGCTTTGGGGTAATGAAAATGGTCCTTATACACAGTCATCAATGGGCTGGATGAATAACTCCGACTTTTCATGGGCATCCTATAAGGCAAGAGGATGGAATGAACCACATGCCGTGGTGTATATGGAGAGCCATGATGAAGAACGGATGATGTATAAAAATATCACCTGGGGTAACTCATCAGGTGAATACCAAATTAAAGATACAGCCACTGCACTGCAGAGAACCGAACTGGACGCACTGTTTTTCTTTACCATACCGGGTCCTAAAATGATGTGGCAGTTTGGAGAGCTTGGCTATGATTATTCGATAGATTATAATGGACGGCTTGGACTAAAACCAGTGCGATGGGATTACTATGGTGAGTGGCGAAGAAAATATCTGCATGATGTTTTTGCCACACTTATAGCTTTAAAAAAAGAGCAAAAAGTATTTGAAAGCTCCAATTTTACACTTTCCCTGTCGGGTGCCATGAAACGGATAAACATCACCGATGTGCCAATGTCACTTACCATCCTGGGCAACTTTGGCCTGACAGATGGATCAGCAGATCCCAATTTTCAGCATACAGGCACCTGGTATGAATATTTCACAAGGGATTCGATCACGGTGACCGATGTACAAAGTCCTATAACTCTGCAACACGGCGAATACAGGCTTTATACAGATATCAAGCTTGCTAAACCGGATTTAAATACCGGTATTGACAACGAAAATCATCTATCATGCACTGCCGACTGCCGACTGCTGACTATATTTCCAAATCCCACTGCAGGCGGTGTGAATTTTGAGATAAAGATCGAAGGAATGGCCAATGTTAGATTGGAAATATATGATTTGATGGGAAGAAGGGTCAGACTGCTATTGAATGAAAACGCCATCACCGGAAGTCAGATCATATATTGGGACGGAAGAAAGGATGATGACGGGAAAGTAGATGCCGGTGTGTACTTCTACCGGCTGATCGTCAATCAGAAACCCGAAACCGGCAAGATAATCTTTGCAAACTGACCTTCTTCGGTCATTAAGATATAAATACCAGGCCTGAAGGAACTTAGGTCTAGTTGTTTTATTTTTTTGCTCTCCAGAACCAACCTGCCGTAAAGGTCATATAGGCAAATACTGACAGGTGTATCAAAATACAGCTTCCCTGTCGTACATGGATTCGGATAGACCTTCAGTGTGGTTCCATGGCCTGGCAGATCATTGATACCATTGGATGTATTGGAATAGCCCGGTGTTGGCAGGCTAAAAGATTTCCACACTGCACTGCCGTCGATTTCGCGGCCATAAGAAATATCGGATTCCTGAGGGCCGTATGTTATCCTGTCAATAATGGGAGAACCGAGTGAAGGTGCATCAAAAATGGTGATCTCCTCCCCTGCCTTGTTGAGTTTGAATTTCGTATGAAATAATCCCTCTTCAGGGGAATTATCTGCCCAGATGAGAATAAATGCACCTGGATCAAGGAATATCTCAGGCATCGGCCACATTAAAGGATTTTCAAGGCTGTCGCTCATGTATTTATCACCAAGCCACAGAGATTCGGTGTCGCCGTTATAAATTTCCAACCAATCTTCAAATTCCCCCGACTCATCGGCAATCGTTGAATCATTGTTGGCCATGAATTCATTGATATAAAGCAGGGGCGGCTGGTAAGTTGCAATATCTATGAGAACTGGTTCACAAGGCAGCAGGTTTGTTTTTCCTGTCAGATCTGTTGCCTGTATTTGAAAGCGGATCTGGGTTGGCTCACTGAAACCCTCCAGGTAGTTACCATAGATCCTGTCGCCAGCGCCACCGTCAAAATGCTGACCATCATCAAAAAGTTGCAGAATCTGGTATATACCTTCATCAACAGTATATCGGGCATTTACACTCAGGCCATCACCATCATCTTCGGCAAATGCACGAAAAAGAACATACTGGTAGACACTGGGCCCGTTATGCCGGATATATTTGATAACAGGAATTATATTGTTCTGGATCACCTGCCCTGAAGCTGTGTTAAAGCGTGTAAGAATATAGGGTTTCAAACCATATTTGACATGGCCGCCTAATGGCTGGTTATAGGAGTTTAAAAAATCAGAATATGTATAACCATAATCCTGTGGATAGTAGGGATCATCTATCACATAAGGTGAAATTAATTGGCGTATCTGATCTATTTCAGGATAAAACACAATAGGATTCCAGATATGCTGAAGAGTTTGTGACATATAAAAGGAAAACTGATCACGGAATTTCTGCACAGCCATTATCCTGTCGAATAATGGACGGGATTCTGCAGGGCCCCATTCGTAAATACTCCGGGTGCCCCAGTCAATGTTAAACCAGTCGATACCAAAAGTGTTGTCCAGATCATACGGGATAAACTCGAACTTTCCGGTAGCTGTATTATGATACAGGTAAAAGTTATTCTTATTGTATATATAATCATCCCAGTGGCCGCTGAGTATTTCGAAGACCATAATCTTCAGGTAATCATACACATTAAAAATCTCTTCAATAGCACATTCAAACTCTTCGTCAGATGTAAAATGAAGTACTTTGATGAAATCCCGCAGGTCGGTGTAATCGTCTTCCTCTTTATTTATCGACAGTTCATAAGCCCTCCTGCCATCAATAACAAATTTATAGTCATCCGGGTTATCCCCAAGCCATGTCAGGTCAGCAGGCCACAGGCATTTGTATAGGTTTCCGTCATTATTGCCAAAACGTGACCCGACAAACGTTTCATCGACATTTTCCACACTAATATATAGTCCGTAATAGTTGCCATTAATGTAAACTTCCACATGATTGGCATTGGGTGAGGCTATCTCCATTTTCCGTAAGATATTCCAGCACAGTTTTGCGCGGATGATGGAAGGATCATTATGTTCACTGTTCAGGTTCATTTTTTCCAACCCCTGAAACTTCCGACCCTGGTGATAAGTATTAAAGGAAACCTTGAAAGATTTCTTTTTGGCATAGCGTGATGTGTTACCGCGCAACCTGAAGCCGATCTGATCAACTGTATCGTACAACATTCCATTGTTAAAGATAAAAGTGGCAGGAAATTCATGATCGTTCTCAAGATCTTCATAAATGATGGCCAGTGAATCAGGATGAATCAGAATATCAATGCGGGGAACAACATTATCCCTGTATATTTCAGTTGAATCAGGAAAATGAGGCTGCGCCTGGCAGATAATAACCGATAACAAGAATGTCAGAAAAAGAAGGGAACCGGATAACCTGGCTATATGCTGGTAACTGTATTGCATCCGGCAAAGATAGGTATCTTTTATACAGGAGTAACTGTTCCAGCAAATTTACAGGGATATAAAAACCGGCATGACAAACCTCCGATTAAAATTCGACCCTCATACCGAAATTAAACGTCCTTCCAAACGACCAGAATCCTCTGAAACCGGCTTCATCGTGGTTTGGGCCATCTTCACCCCTCAGAATATATTCTTTTCCGAGAACATTGTAGCATCCTGCTTCGAAAGAGGCATCCTGCTTTCCAATTGTAAAATGATAATTTAGCAGGATGTCAACGACAGAATATCGCGGAAGACGATATGGCTGCCGGTGATCATCAGGGTTATTGCGAAGGGCAGGATCAAAGTCGGCCCATAACCGGTTATAATAGAGCCAATTTATTTTCAGGTTCAGATCAGGGGTTATTCCGATACCGGCAAATATGCCTAACTGAGTCTGGGGAGCACCACCAACATAAAGCCCGTCAGCGTATACTTCGGTGGTGTCAATGAGTACATCATCTTCATTATAAAGCTCTGCAATGACATTGTTCTTCCATTTCCAGTTGCCGAGAGATAGCGTAGCTCCGGCATCCAGGAACCTGAATGGCCGGGTACTCAACTCCAATTCAATACCCTTGTGCAATGCATCCAGTCCCCTGATCATAGCTCTTGTCATAGTGCTGTCGGACAAGGGGATGTTCTCATTCGACAACAGGGATTTGTCCTTCCAGTAAGTATAGTAGCCATTAATACCGAGAGTGACATTCTTTCCATGATATCCATAACCCATTTCAATAGCAGTTATCTTTTCATTTTTAATATTCTGCGCAACCGTGTTGGAAAAGTTGACGAAAATGAACTTGAAATAGGGTTCTTTTGAATAATAGCCGGTATTCAGGAAAACACGGTGTGACGAGTTAATATTATAATTTATTCCGGTTTTGACATCAAAGCCGCCGCGAGTCACTTGCTCGCTTTTGATGTTGGATATATAGTTATACCTGTCTTCGCGCTGGTACCAAGTATTGGAAATAGTGCCGGCGATAAACGCAGATATAACATCACCGGAATATTCCAATTGCCCAAATGCACCGGCATAACTGATAATGGCGCCATTGTCCAGCTTGATCACATCACCAATGGTCTTGATCTCATTTCTATCGGCAACGCCATCCACAGCCCATGCATAATCCTCTATCCAATACTGCCCTCCGAGAAGATCCTGTACTTTTTCATACAGCCGTGATTTGAAATGCCTGACATGGATTCCGGTCATCAGGTTGAACCGGCTGCCAAAATCATGCTTGTAAGTCGATAATAATCCTGCCCAGTAATGATCGGCAAGGAAATGAGTCTGAATATATTTGGAATATCCGGTTACATATTGACCATTAGCCAACTTGGTGGAATCCTGATTTGTGACATTCTCCTGGTACACTGCATCCCAGTCAACCTGGTTAGAGGGATTCCGGAAAGTGAATATGGATGGACTATAGAAGCTTTCCGACCATTTTCCCCCACCAGTGCCATATGAAAAATAGACCGACGTCGCCAGGAACGAACGGTCGGATATGTTCCAATAGTGATTCAGGTTCAATTGCGGTTTATGATAAAAATTCTCGGTGAGATTATTGATTTTACCGTTATAGCTCCCCCAATCGTAGTTAAATTTGTTTCCGTATTTATTATATTCTTCCACTGACATTTTATAAACATTCTGACCATGCCGTTCCGGAGATCCCATACCGGTAAAAACCAATTTATGGTTCCTGCCGAATTCCTTGCTGACAGAAAGAAAATATGACCATGCATCCACATACGTTGCATCCACATAGCCGGGGCCTTTGATTCGTGTGCCGAGAAAAGTAACCGCATAACCCCCATTCAGCCTTCCGGTCGACAAGCTTAACATGGCCTTATAATTTCCATAGTCGGTAAATGACACTTTAAGTGCTCCTCCCTTTTCACTTTCAGTTGTTTTGGTGATGATATTAATGGTACCTCCTACCGAGTTCAATGCCACGTTCGAAGCGCCGAGGCCTTTCTGAACCTGTATGGTTTGCGTGGCATCGGCAAGACCCGTCCAGTTAGACCAATAGACGAGGCCATTTTCTACACTACCCACAGGTACGCCATTCAGCAGGAGAGCCACATTTTCCTGCTGGAAACCCCTGACAGACAGACGGTCATCACCTGTACCTCCTCCCTCACGCGTCACATAAATACCAGGCATCATTTTCATGATGGCCGGATAATCCTGATTACCCAGCTCTTTCTCAATCATCATCGCTTTTATTGTTGACATGGCAATAGGTGTTTTCCTCTCCTGAGCAAAGGAAGAGATGATGTTTACGCCTTTCAGCTCAATGATATCCGCGGCGATGCCAATTTCACCCAACTCTTTTGTTTCATTGTCTTTAAGATTCAGGAGAATTTCAACAGGTTTATACCCGATGAATGAAAGGACCAGAACTTGCCGACCAATGGGAACCGTTATGCTGAATCTCCCTTCAATATCAGTGGCAGTAGCTGTTCCACCGGACTTAAGATGCACCGACACCCCGGGGACAGGCTGACCGGTTTTCATATCTGTTATAGTCCCTGTGGCAACACCCTGTGCGTAAGAGAAGAGCACCGCAATCATAAAACAAACTATCAAGCCCGGCATTTTAGGTATTCTGCTTATCCTGCTCATCATCAAAAGTTTTAAAAGTAGTATTCATAAAAAAAAACCCCGGATACACTCCAGGGCTTTTAAATAAAATCTATAATTCAGGATCCAATAATTATTAATTATTGATTCCTGCTCATTTATAACACTTCTTCCATCCAGACTTTACTGTCGGTTCCGGAGTTGCACCGGGTCAGTCCCAATCTGATTTTAATCATATCGGGAGTCGCGGACTATACCGCCGGTCGGGAATTACACCCTGCCCTGAAGTATGTGGGGTGGATGATGGGAGTCGAACCCACGACAACTGGATCCACAGTCCAGTGCTCTAACCAGCTGAGCTACATCCACCATGAAGGCTGCAAAAATAATAAATCTTTGGGGAAAAAATGCATGTGGCTAAAATAAAAGAGCTGCAGGTTACAAGTTGCGTGTTACAAGTTGCAGGTTACAAGTCACAAGTTGTAAGCACTTGGTTGAATGGGGAGCATTTACTATATTACTTCTCACAACCTGCAACCTGCAACTTGTAACTTGTAACTTGTAACTTAAAGCCATTTATTTAAAATACTTAGCTTTGTTAAAAAATATTAGGCATTCATGTTCCTACGCAAAAAGAAATATATCAGCTCTGGTTCTTTATCCAAACTGGCCTTGCGTAAGCTACTGAAGAATAACCTGGCCATAGGATCCATGGTCATCATAATAGTTGCTGGCATCATAGCTGTTCTTGGATATTGGATCACTCCCGATCCTACCCCTTTTGCCAATGAGCAATTCATTGAGCTGTCGGCAAAGAAACCCGGATTCACGGTGAATATGCTTAAAGTCGAAAAAAACGAAAAACCTGAAAAGACCAATTTCCTTAAAAGGATGTTCTATGGCCAAAAACGTACATATACCTGCGTGCCCTTCATCCGGTATAGATTTGATGGTCAGTATATCATAATCAGTGAATTCTCAGATATTCCGGGTGAAGTCGCCCCCGAGAGAACATTTGATATGGCTGATGTACTTTATCCACTTTCCATCGATGATAAGATCATCAGGGACGGGAATCAGTTAGTTTTCAAGGATGTCCTAGGGAATATGCACAGGGAATCACTGGAAGAGATGAAAAATAAAGTCCTTCAGGAACGGATAATTAAAAGAAGCTTTCTCCTTGGCACAGATCGTTATGGCCGTGATATGCTTAGTGAGCTGATGATCGGCACCAGAGTCAGTCTTTCAGTGGGATTCATTTCCGTTTTCATATCTCTTCTGATTGGTATAGTGCTGGGTTCCCTTGCCGGCTTTTTCAGGGGACGTGTAGATTCACTTATCGTTTGGATCATCAATGTGGTATGGTCGATACCGACGCTATTGCTGGTCATCGCCATCACTTTTGCATTGGGTAAAGGATTCTGGCAGGTTTTTGTAGCTGTGGGGCTGACTATGTGGGTTGAAGTGGCACGCGTAGTCAGGGGGCAGATCATGAGCATACGCGAAAAGGAGTACGTTGAAGCCGGCCGTGCCCTTGGTTTCAGGAATTTACGGATCATCACACGGCATATCCTGCCAAATGTAATGGCTCCCGTCATTGTGATTACAGCGGCAAATTTCGCCTCCGCCATTCTTATCGAGGCAGGATTAAGCTTTCTGGGAATAGGCGTCCAACCTCCCATACCATCCTGGGGGACAATGATCAAAGAAAATTACAGCTATATCATTCTCGATTCAGCTTACCTCGCCATTCTGCCCGGCATAGCCATCATGATCACTGTGCTGGCATTTATGCTGATAGGAAATGCATTGCGCGACGCCCTGGATGTGAAGACCAGCTATTAACCAGGTGCCCGTGTGTCTTCGAATATGACATTGATGGTGCTTATTTTATCCGATAAAAAACCGAATGAAACACACTTTGCCATTTCCTGGGTTAAAAATTAGGCAGATAATTTGAATTTTATCTATTTCTATTTATAACTTTGTAGGAGAAAAGAGGGAGGTAACATCTTGAAAAAAATATTGTTTTCTCTGTTTTGCCTGATCTTTCTGACATTTTATTCGTTCGCCCAGCAGAAAGAGGCCAATGTATGGATGTTTGGCAAATACCTTGGCATGGACTTTAACACTATACCTCCTTCAGCTATTATAACCAGTGCCATGCTCACTTTTGAAGGATGTGCCACCATTTCTGACAGTGATGGTAACTTACTGTTTTATACTGATGGGACAACAGTGTGGAATAAAAATAACACCGAGATGCTGAACGGTACAGGACTGGGAGGACACATGTCGTCAACACAATCGGGTATTATCGTGCCGCGGCCACAGTATGCTAATCTTTATTATATTTTCACTGTCCCTTACCAGGGCGATCCGGTCGGTCTGCAATATTCCGTTGTTGACATGAACGAAGGAGGGGGATTGGGTAAGGTGACAGAAAAAAATGTGCAGCTTGTAACGCCTGTCGTTGAAAAAGTGACAGCCATGAAGGCCAGCAACAATGAAGATATATGGGTGATCACTCATAAATGGCGCTGGCTGGAAATTGTTGGCCAGGATACCACGGAGCACCCTTCCAATGAATTCGTAGCCTACAAAGTAACCGCCGCAAATGGTGTTGATACGGCAAACAAAGTAGTGTCAGCCGTTGGCAGATATCATGGTGGCAACAGATATAATACGCAGGGCTATCTAAAAGGCGCACCCGATGGGCAGAAACTGGCACTGGCAGTAGAATTTGATGGATATTACCAGTTGTTTGACTTTAATAATGAGACCGGCGTTGTATCAAATCCGATTACACTGGGGAGTTTCACAAAGGCGTACGGTGTGGAGTTCTCACCCAATTCGCGTTATTTATACATTACCGAAGCCAGCCTGGATACGCTGACCATAATGCGTATATTCCAGTTCAACGCCTATGCTGGTGACTCAGCAAGCATTGTGAATTCCAAGGTCAGAATCGGTACGGCAACTGTGGCAAGTACTGCTTCAGATGGAAGAGGCGCACTGCAGGTGGGCCCAAACCAGAAAATATATGTTTCGCGTTATGACTTTGGGAAACTTGGCGTGATAAACAATCCCAATATAGGAGGCGTCGAATGTCATTTCATTAATGATGGTATTACCTTATGGGAAGGAACTGCACACGTGTGCCGCATGGGATTACCCACATTCATACAGTCATATTTCGCACCGCCATCCTTTACTTATTCTAATATCTGTTATGGCGACAGCACACAATTTACTATTATATCAAGTCTTGAAGGAGTAGAGTCGGTGACGTGGAACTTTGGTGACGGAAACCAGTCGCCTGCCTGGAATCCCAAACATAAATATGCCCTGCCAGGGGAATATGTTGTATCATTGATCCTGCAATATGCAACGACGAATAACACTGCCGAAGAAACCGTTGAAATTCTGACAGCGCCTGTGGCTAAATTCACCTACATTCCTTATTGCTTTGGTGCTCCGACACAATTCAATGACAATTCAAATCCTGTTGCCGGTACTGTCGTTGAATGGCAATGGAATTTTGGTGACGGAGGAACAGCCACGACAAAGAATCCGCAACATACTTTCACCACACAAGGAGTCCACAATGTAAGCCTTTTAGTTACCACAAATAATGGCTGCGAAGGTGACACAATTCAAACTATCAATCAAATTCAGCCGCCCTCTGCACCGGAAACGCCGACAGGTCCGGCTGAGATATGCCAGAATAGTGACAATAAACAGTACCAGACCAACAGCACGCCGGGTGCTGTTTCATATCAATGGGCCATTGCCCCTGTCACTGCCGGAACCATATCCGGCACAACCACATCGGCAACCGTTGACTGGACTAGTGCCTTTTCCGGCACTGCCAGCATCACAGTGGCGGGTATCAATACCTGTGGTGAACCGGGGAATGCGTCATCGCCTCTCCAGGTGACAGTAAATGCCCTTCCCATTGTTAATGCCGGTACCGACATTAACCTGCTCTATAACACCACCACTATATTTGGCGAAGCCACCGCCTCGGGTTCCCCACCTCTCCAATATGCCTGGGAACCTCATGACTCACTGGTTGTCGCGAATATTCCGAGACCTACTACAATAGCTCTCAAGGCCTCCACATTATTCGAACTGACAGTCACTGACGATAATTCCTGTGTTGACTCCGATGAAATCCTGGTGCATATTTATGGTGGCCCTCTCGGCGCCAATGCTTATGCCGAACCCAACACCATTTGTTTTGGTGACTCATCGCAATTAAGCTGCCTGCCCTCCGGCGGATCAGAAAATTATACGTTCTCATGGACATCAATTCCACCAGGATTTGCAACAAATACGCAGAATCCAAAGGTCTGGCCTTCTATAACTACAACTTATACAGTCATCATTTACGATGGCTACAACCAGGTCAATAAAACAGTAACGGTGACAGTAAAACCATTACCCATTGTTAATGCCGGCACTGATTGGCTTATCCCATATGGAACAGCCACTCCGCTTATCGGCACAGTCACAGGCAGTAATGGTCCTCCGTATGGATATCATTGGGAACCTACTGCATTCATTGCCGGTTGGCCCAATGTCCCCGGTCCTTACACGACAAACCTTTACGCCCCTCAGGTATTCGTTCTCAAAGGTGAGGATGGCTTCGGCTGTATAAATTACGATACAGTCGTTGTCAACTTATCTGGAGGTCCTCTGGGAGCCAATCCTTATTCCGCCGATACGGCAGTATGCAGAGGTGATTCAACGTTGCTGATTGCCTTTCCATATGGTGGAAACGAAGGGTATTATACCATTTCATGGTCCCCCGCACAGGATGTTCATTCACCCAATTCCGATACAACATGGACGAAACCCTTATCTGATACCACAACATATACTGTGACAGTCCATGACGGCTATAATACCGTCCAGGAGTCCCGGACAGTCATCATGTTTCCTTTACCTTATATTGACCTGGTGCCAGAGGGCGTCACAGTCATTAACGAAGATAGAGACACGGTCATCGCCTGTGTTTATGATACCCTATTCCTCTATGCCGGAAATCCCGGATTTGACTATATATGGTCAGACTTTTCTACAGACGATAGCCTCCGGATACATACAACAGGCATAGGCACGGCAATCCAAACACATTGGGTGACAGTAACAAATCCTGTTACGTACTGCTCAAATACCGATACCATCACTATCATTTTCGCTTTTAATGAGTGCACCGGCATTGATGATCAGCCTGATAACTCTTCAGTAACCTGCTATCCCAATCCCACATCAGGCATGCTATACATCGTAATGAATAATATTTCGGGTAACTTCCGGATTTCTGTACTTGATCTGAATGGGCAAGTGGTCACAAAGGAAGAAACCTTAAGTATAACAAAAAACACTTACACCAAAAAAATAGATCTCTCTGCTCTTCAGCAAGGCATTTACTTGCTACACATAGTTAATGACAGAACTGTCATGAACCACAAAATCATTAAACAATGATCAATGATCAGGGATCAATGATCAGTATGGCGTATTCCGACTATTGATCATTGTTCATTGATCATTGTTCATTGTCTAGAACTCCATATTTCTGCATCTGTCCTTTCTCTTAAAAGAGATGCATTTCCCTTTAGGAAAATTAAGCTTGAGTGAAGCGTACAGATCAAGACCCGTAAAGTCAGTAAAATGGAAAAATCCGAACAGCTTATCGGTACCGATAGTGAGGTTCCAGAACCTCATCGACAAGCCAATGCGGGGATATCTCAGATTATATAAAATAAGAGGCAGATTCATTTCAAACAGCGGGGATTCATACCTTGCAGTAATTGCCAGCACAGGAGTCCGTGTCACGCGGGCATCACTCAGGGGAAGCGGTGCTATCAGCGTGACATTGAAATACATACCGCGGTAATAATGGTAATCGAATTGCACGCTCATGGCAGAAGGCAAAAACATTGTAAACGCTTCGGCAACCAGCGATTGCATGGAATCGCCATAAAATCTTCCGCTCAGCTCATGAAACAAATCATTAACAGTTGTATAAGTAAACTGGTTAATATTATTCCAAGTATAAAGGGGAACATTATTTAAGTCATGTTTCTGAGCATTGGATGTAAATCTGATCCATCCTATATCAAGCAATGAGATACCCAGCCGGTAAAGATAATCTTCGTACCCCTGGGTACATAAACTCATGAATGGTTTTACAGGATAATCCCGCAGCTTCTTTTGGAACGTTACTCCCAGATCAAATGAAAATCCATATCCTTTGATGAGCGGAGGGCCGTAAGGCACATCGTTGGTTTCATAATCCATGTCCAGTGCTAAACCAGCACTGGTATTCAACAAACCAATATACAGTGTCGAGTCATTTGGAACCTGATAAGCCATTTCATATCCATTCACATATCCCCCGGAATAGCCGAATAAACGTTTCACTGTAATACCGGCAGTCCATGAATTTCTTTGAAATTTCATGATAATCCTTGAATAGCTAAAACCTATCTCGCCCCAGGCTAATGCTGCTGCCCTCATATGTGATGCCGAATAATCCGTGTCTTGCTGTGGGGTGTAAGTCATGTCTTCATAGATAAAATTAGCCAGATGATACGGTATTCCCTTGTTAGTGGTCACCATCCTGATGGCACATTGTATGGCAAAAGCATTCCATCCCCTGACCATCATGGCCGAAGGACCGATCAAACGGATATTGCCGTTAAAATACTTATTATAATTATCCCAATAATGATCAACAGGGTTATTGTTTTCGCCATATTCAGGAAGTGTAATATTTTTTCTGAAAAAATTCAGGAACCTGTAATCCTCCTTATGAATGTACAGGTAATTATTATCAAAAAAGGCATCAGCCGTAAATACATTGATATCCAGGTAAAGCTTGGAATTTACCAGCTGACCGGGATTAATAAGGATGCCATTTACATCTGCGAAGTTGCTGTTAACCAACCCGAGTAATTCCTGCGAACGAAGGTATTCAGGGATAAATGAAATAAGAATCAGTAATACAAGAATATATCGCCTCATTTGAACAGTTGCGACAGCTCATCATTTGAACAGCCAAATTAATAACCTTTTACGGACATCCACAAAATAAAATAATATTTAAAATATTTCTAAATAGACCAAGTTTCTTAATTTTGCAGCCCAAAATAAACAGTATGTTTAGAAAAAAGAATTTCTATCTGTGGATTTTAAGTATCGGACTTACGGTTGTAACGGCTTACTATCAGCGAAAAACCGGACCGACATACCCGGTCACCGTGCGTTTGGAAAATGATGGTACCAGCATTAAAAATAAACTCATAAGGAGCCATGGTAGCGAAGGTGATGCAGATATCAGACTATTCGTGCCTGGTGACGACATCAGGGGATTCATGAAATTCAAACGTTATAAGAGTTATGACGAATGGTCGGAAGTTCAGATGGTCAGGCGCGGTGATTCCTTATTCACGCAGATACCACATCAGCCGCCGGCCGGAAAAGTGATGTACCAGATATTTACCGAAAAGGACAGCCAGCGTAAAGCCTTAACAAAAGAACCTGTTGTCATGCGGTTTAGGGGGGATGTTCCAGCGTATATCCTCATTCCGCACATTTTGCTGATATTTCTTGCCATGCTGTTGTCCACCCGTACAGGTGTGGAAGTCCTGTTTAAAGGCAATAATGTCTTTAAATACACCCGGTGGACTGTTATTTTATTATTTTTCGGTGGATTAATCATAGGCCCTATCGTTCAGAAATTTGCTTTTGGAGTTTATTGGTCAGGCTGGCCTTTCGGATATGACCTGACAGATAATAAAATCCTGATTGCCTTTATCATGTGGGTAGTGGCATTCTTTATACTTCGCAAAAACGGAGAAAAAACCGGATGGGCCCTTGCCGCATCCATTATCCTCATTGTCGTGTTTCTCATTCCGCATAGCTTGCTCGGATCTGAGATTGATTATACCGCCAAGCCATAAATGATCCGACGGGATTAATGATCAGGATATGACGTACATCATTATTATAATCACGGTGCTGTTTTCAGTGCCTGCTTTCTTTAACAGGACTCTTTTCTACAAGTTGCAGTTCAATCCCTATTCCATCAGACACCATAACGAATGGTACCGGTTCTTTACTTATGGCTTTCTTCACGCCGACTGGATACATTTGATCATCAACATGTTCGTATTGCTCTCCTTTGGTCTTGCAGTGGAACAGTATTTCAATTACTATTTCGGTGTCAAAGCATACCTATATTATATACTTCTGTATGCCGGTGGAATCGTCTTTTCAGTGCTGTACGATTATGGCAAACATAAAGATGACAGCTATTATAACGCTGTCGGTGCGTCAGGTGCGGTTTCAGCAGTGGTTTTTTCAAACATTCTGTTTAATCCGACAGGTAAGCTTTACCTCTACTTTATTCCAATCGGCATACCCGCTATCATTTTTGGAGTTCTTTACCTGGTCTATTCAGCATATATGTCAAAAAGGGGCTCAGATAACATTGGTCATAACTCCCACTTCTATGGAGCACTCTTCGGCATGTTCTTTACAATTATTCTGAAACCAAAGCTCTTGTTGATTTTCTATCAACAGATCGCTGCATTATTCGGAAACTGACATACAGGAAAAGGTCAGTTCATTGAAGGGTCAGAAGGGAAATTAGCCCATATGGCATATTCATCGCCAAACCTTTTGATAAGATTTCCCCACATTTTCTTGGGATTGGAATGAATAATCTGGTCAGCTTTGGCATTTGTCACCACCCATGATTTTTCTTCCAGCTCACGGTCCAGTTGTTTAGATGCCCATCCTGAATACCCGACAAAAAAACGAATATCTTTGGGAGACAATTGATTAAGCAACATCATTTCTTTGATGATGGTAATATCACCACCCCAGTAAAGACCATCCATGATCTTCAGGCTTTCTTTAATGACATCACCCAGGGTATGAATATAGTAAATGTTATCGGTTTTGACAGGGCCACCAAGAAAAAGCGGCGTATCAAAGGACGGAAAGTCACGGGTGACTTCATTTAATGTGACACTGATGGGTTTGTTGATGATCAGACCAAAAGAACCATTTTCATTATGTTCGGCAAGTAACACTACCGATTGCTTGAAATAAAAATCCTGGAGCGCTGGTTCTGAGATCAGCAACTGTCCCTGTAATGGTTTGAAAGGTTTTCTTTTGTCTTCCTTCATCATCTCCCGAAATTACGTCTGAGCATTTTTACCGATCCATTTCAATCGCGTAAAATTACTTCAAACTATACATAATTTCAAATATTTCGCACCTGTGAGATCAGAATAAACAGTTATTTTCTACTTTTGGACAGCTTTATCGGCCCTTTGCAACTATTATACCTCTCTGGATGCAGCATCAGGATAACCGGAAGAAATATGTACGACTTCAGAAAGAATATCCTTTTTTCATCTTTGAAAATTTCGAGGTAAAGGAGGATGAACACTCTGTTCAGATCCGATATTTTTTTAATCTGGCCGACCGGTTTCATTTTTATCCCTCTATAAGTTTACCGTGGAAAACATTTTTTTACAGGAATATTTTGAAATCACCGGGGATACAAAACATAGCTTTTCATATCGGCATGATCGAGTTGATCAGTTACTGGAAAGCTGCATGCCCCATACAGGTGATCATTAAGGCAGGCTATCTGGACGACCGGCAGAAGGCATGGTGGAAAAAATTATATTATCATGGATTAGGTGAATTCTTTTACATGAATAACATCCGGCCGGATCCGGAGGGATTCATGACTATCGTGTCACCCGGCAAAGCTCCACACCATCTCTTATCTGTACCCTTTACCGGCAGGTATATTGTTCCTGTGGGAGGCGGAAAAGATTCGGCAGTGACCCTTGAGTTATTGAAATCAGAAAGCATCATTCCCTTTGCGATCAATCCCCGGAAGGCCATCGTCGATTGCATTGAAAAATCAGGACTCACCTTGCATGACACCATGGTCATTAACCGGGAGATTCATCCTGAATTATTGTCACTGAATGATAAAGGATTTCTCAATGGGCACACGCCTTTCTCAGCTCTGATAGCATTTACCAGCCTGCTGGCATCAGCCATCACGGCCAGCCGGAATATTGCCCTGTCAAATGAATCCAGCTCAAACGAAGCCACAATACCGGGCATCGGTATCAACCATCAATACTCCAAAACCTTTGAATTTGAAAAGGATTTCAGATGGTATGTCGATCAATATATCAGTGATCAGATCAACTATTTCAGTATCCTGCGGCCTTTGAATGAACTTCAGATAGCCAGGCGCTTTGCTGATTTCCCTGAATATTTTGATGCCTTTAAAAGCTGCAATGCCGGAAGCAAAACCGACACCTGGTGCGGACAATGCCCTAAATGCCTGTTCTCATATATTATTTTGTCACCTTTCATAGAACATGATGCCATGGTAAAGATATTTGGTAAAAACATGCTGGATGACAAAGAATTACTTGACATTTTCAAACACCTCACAGGCCTGGCACATGAAAAACCATTTGAATGTGTCGGCACCATTGATGAGACCAACGCAACCCTCACTCACCTGATCACTTCCTATCATGGGGATCCATTACCTTATCTCCTGAAGTACTACAAAACAATCAGGCAAATCACACAAGCTAAAAATCAGGAATTCGACCGGCTGCTGAACGGATTTAACTCCGCACATTTCTTAAATACCGCAGAGGAGCTGCGATTAAAAAACTGGATCGGTGGTTGATCATATAAAACATATGGTCTCAGGTAAAAGAGTTCTGATACTTGGCTTTGGGATGGAAGGACAGTCAACCTATTCCTTTCTGCGTAATTTTTTCCCGGATTTGCCTTTGACCATCGTCGATAAAAACAACCGTATCCTCGAGAAAGCTCCGCATCTTGACAAAGACAGACTGGTGAAAGTCATCTGTGGGGAAGAATACCTGAGCCATGTGACGGATTTTGACCTGATCATCAAATCACCCGGAGTAAGGGATAACAGACTGGCTCTTCTTCAGGAAATGGGAATCATCACTTCACAGACGGATATATTTTTACACCAGTATGGCCCTCAGATGATCGGTGTGACCGGCACGAAAGGTAAGAGCACGACCTCTTCACTGCTGTATCATATAATCCGCTCACATAACCCAAATACCCTTCTGGTCGGGAATATCGGACTGCCACCGCTGGACTTCGCCAATCAGATCAATGATCAAACCATCATCGTCTATGAATTATCGTCGCACCAGCTCGCTCATGTCACCTCCTCGCCGCATATAGCCATATTATTAAACATGTACCAGGAACATCTTGATCATTATCATTCCTTCGAACATTACCAGTCCACAAAATTCAATATTGCCCGGTACCAGTCCAAATCCGATAATTTTATTTTCAATGCTGATAATCCACTCATTCAACTCCTTCTGGAGCAGATTCCCTTAAAGGGTCAACGGTTTGGTTTTTCACTGAAAAACAAGATAAAACGAGGGTGCTATGCCCCGGATGAAGAAACAGTGGTATTCACCAGCGGCAAAGAACAAACCACCTATCACATTGGCATGCCTCCTATCAAAGGAGAGCATAACTTCATGAACATCATGGCTGTAATCACAGCCTGTAAAGTGATGGAGATTCCGGATGCCGGTATTATTGATGGTATCGCGACATTTAAAGGGCTGCCGCACAGAATGGAGTATATAGGTGAATATCATGGCATTCATTTTTACAATGATTCCATTGCCACGATACCCGAGGCTGCCATTTTCGCAATTAAAGCCCTGAAAGACGTGGATACCATCATCCTTGGCGGCTACGACAGAGGTGTGGATTATACCGGTTTAATATCATTTATACTGGATAAAGGCATCACCAATCTGGTTTTCGTAGGTGAAGCAGGTAAGCGGATGCTGGCACTCACCGGTGAACAGAAGACCGGTGAGCGCAGGACATATCTTGCCTCCAGCATGGAAGATGCTGTCAGTTTTGCCATCCGGCATACGGGAAAAGGTAAGATATGCCTGCTCTCACCGGCTGCAGCCAGCTATGATATGTTCAGGGATTTCAAGGAACGGGGCGAAATCTTTAAAAAGTCGGTGCAAAATAAACCCAATAATCAGTAATAAAACCAAAAATTCATAACTTCGTAAGAAAATTTCCTGTTCTCTTGAAAAAAATTCTGTCAGCCATCCTTCTCATTGCCATTGTGTATGATACCTGTGGATATTACCTCTGTTTCCGCATGATGCAGCAGGAGGTCAGAAAAGAAATCAGGAAAGAAATACGCTCCAGAATATCTAAAGAAGATCTCACCCGCATTTGTATTCCTGTCAATAACAAGACCGCCATCCGCTGGATCAAGGAAAACAAAGAGTTTGTCTATAACCAGGATTTATATGACATTGTTTCAATAGAAGTAAAAAACGACGCTATTGTTTATTATTGCATAAACGACATAAAAGAGAAACAGCTCATCAGGGACTTTGAGAAATTATCAAAAAACAAGGTAAATGCTCCCAGGTCCAAAACACAGCTGAACTTAAACTTTCTCCTGGTATTTTTCTTCCAATCGTCGGAAAATTCTTTATATGACGTTCCGAAAGAGTTCCGGTTTCCCGATCTATTTCATTTCTATACTTCGGCAATTAAAGACATTCTTTCACCTCCACCCGAATATTCTATTCTCACTTAATTTCCGGGAAAGTGCAAATCTTTTCAATGTTAAGGTAATCAATTGGTATGAACCCCAGAGCAAGTTGAGCTTACGAAATGCCGTTCCAGCGGTGCTCTGGACTCAAATACTGTGGCGAGCTGCAGGGAATTTATCCAAACCACCTCACCCCCTTCACCCCCTCTCCTATAGGAGAGGGGCACGGGGGGTAAGGTCAATTAAAACATGAACAGTAGCTGATAATATTTCCGTTTGTAAGCAGCGGCGACTGACGCCGGCTAGTATTCATACGTGATGCCATCCCGGTATCCTTACATCATTATAATTTACTGAATAACATTAAAATGAGAAATTATGAATAAAAAAATATTGATCACAGGATTACTATTATTTATATGCGTCTTTGCATTTGGGCAGGAAAAAGTGCAGGACACAGTACGGCAGGAAAATCTCAATGAAGTAGTCATTACGGCAAACCGGCTGCCCTTTCCGATAAAATTAAATCCCGGTGCGACCACAGTAGTAATGCCAACTGTTCTATCAGTCATGCCACGGTCGATTGCCGTCGATGAAGCCCTCAGGCTTGTCCCTGGAGTAAGGATTGACAATCAGGCAAACGGATCAAGGGTTCACATGTCTATCAGGGGGCAGGGCATACTGTCGGAACGTGGTTTACGGGGAATAAAAGTTCTGATCGATGGCATTCCGGTGAACGATCCCACTGGCTTTGCGCCGGATTTCTATGATGTAGACTGGGCCACAGTTCAGAACATCGAGGTGCTCAGGGGACCATCAGCATCTCTTTATGGTGGCAGTTCCAATGCCGGGGTACTGAACATCAGCACAGAAAATGGTAGCGATAAACCCATCCAGGGAAATGTGCAGGCAACTTTTGGCTCCAACGGCTTCTATAAGATCCTGGGCCAGGCCAGTGGAACGAAAAATGACTTGAATTACCGCATATCGATTTCACATATAAAAGGTAATGGGTATCGCAATCACCAGGCATTCCGGGGAACTAATTTCAGTGAAAAAGTAACATGGAAACCCAACGAAAGGCTGAAATTAACACAAATGCTTTATGTCACAGATTATTTCAATCAGAATGCAGAAGGGCTGAATTTAGCGCAGCTGGATGATCCTAAACAGGCCAATCCTGACGCCATCCCGTTCAATGAATACCAGAAAACCAACCGGATAACAAATGGCTTAACCGGTGAAGTGAAAATCACCGGTAACCAGTATATTCACTTCAATGGATATCTGAGGTTGACCGATTACAAGGAACCAGGTTCCTCGGCTGTCCAATACCGTTACTACAACACTTCAGGTGCCTCCGTTCAGTATAACCTCACCAACGGAGAAAATAAAATCATCAACCACTTCAGCACCGGGATTGATTTTGCATACCAGTTCATCCATGAATACAAGGTGCCTAACATTAAGGATCCAACGAGAACAGAAGAAATGGGCAAGATCAGTGAAACCGTCATTGAGGATACCATCATGTTGGCAAACCAGGACATACGTCAGAATGCTATCGGTGCCTTTATTGTTGACCGCCTTGAACTTGGCCGGAAACTGAATGCCATTATCAGTGTCAGGTTTGATAAGATGGAAAACGAGTTGACCGATAAGATGAACAGAGGTGTGAAACTTTCAGGTAATGCCGATTTCAAGAAGCCGACAGCCCGTATAGGTTTGTCGTACGCCCTTTCACCCCTTGTCAACCTCTATACCAACTGGGGGCAGGGATTTTTACCGCCCGCCACCGAGGAACTGGCCAGCAATCCGCTTTCGTACGGAGGTTTTAACCAGGACATGGTACCTGCCACATCCATAGGGGAAGAAATTGGCATCAGGGGATACAAGGATGATAATTTTTATTATGACATCACAGCCTTTATTCTGAATACGGATAATGACTTTTACCGTTACAGAATTCCTGACAGGCCGCTTGAGACTTTTTACGGTAATGCAGGTTCAAGCCAACGTTTTGGTGTGGAGACCTATGTGAAGTACTCTCCGTTCAAACCTTTGCTAATACAGGCAGCTTATACCTATTCCCATTTTAAATATACTGCCCCTGACAGCATCAGCGGCAACTGGCTTCCCAATTCGCCGCAACACCAACTCTATGCCGGGATTGAGGTTAATTTCCTTAAAAATTTCTCCTTCGGGATAAGTACCGAATTCCAATCCAAATGGTATATCTATACCGATGTTGTAAATAAGGATGTAAATCAGGCTGGATTTAACCTGTACCATGCAAGGCTTGCATATCATTTTATTATTGGGACATTAGATGGAGAGCTGTCAATATATGGCAGGAATCTGACAAATGCAGATTACATGGGATTTACAGAACCCGATCCCGGAGGAAATTCATATCAGCCGGGGCCTGGCAGGGAAGTGTTTGGTAGTGTTAAGTTGCAGTTCTGAACGATCAGCGACAGGGATGAAGAAGAGGAGAATCACTCAGTTTTCTTTTCTTCTTTTCCCTTTTTCGGTGTGGTCTTCTTAGCTGAGGCCTTTGGCTTCGGCTCTGTCTTTTTGGCCGGTGATTTAGGAGCTGCCTTGGCAGCAGGTTCAGCCTTTTTTGCGGGCTTTTTTACCGGTTTTTCCACCGGGATCTCTTCCTTTACTACAGCTTCGGCAACAGGTTCTGCTATAACTTCAGGGATGGGAACCACAACAGGAACCTCAACAGGAACCGTCGCTACAGGGATCGCTACAGGGATCGCTACAGGGATCGTTACAGGGATCGTTACAGGGATCATTACAGGGATCTCCTCGGTTTTTTTAACTTTTTCTTTGGATTTCTTCACTACTGGTGCTGCTGATACCACGGCTTTCGTCGACTTTAGCCTGCGGGGTCGTCTCACACCATAGGTGCCAATGATGATCTTTCCCCTTCGTGATTTTTTGTCTCCTTTGCCCATATGTTGATTTTTTATTTCCTTCGTGAATCCGTCAAAAGTAAGTAAAAATATTTAATAATTTCAATTTTGTGTAGCCAAAACTTTAACCTGAATTATTCATAAAAAAATGGAAAAGTTTGTTATCTCATTGATAATCATTATCTTTGAGGTGTATAAACTTTTAAACAAACTTTTCCATGAGTAAAGATACAAAAAGCCCAAATACCCATCTTGTTTCTGATAC
>JAPLDP010000038.1 GCA_026391695.1 Bacteroidota bacterium | reverse complement strand
ATACAAGATAGACATCGTGCTAAAAAAATAGCTGATGAGGCAGGCAGTAAATTTGAAATTGTAGAAGTTAAATGCTCGTCTGAAGAGATCATCAAGGAGAGACTGAAACAAAGATTTGAAGATGAAAGTGACGCACAATATGAGCATTATCTAAAATATAAAAAGATTTATAAGCCAATTGCTGAAAAGCATATTATCATAGATAACTCAGGCAAACTTGAAGAAATAGATAACCAAATTAATAATTTTTTTAAGTCATAAAATCAACTGCACACAAAACACACACTATAGCCAATAAGGATTTCAGCGGTATGCGTAGTTTATCACTCGCATCAAGTTTTGTATCGGTGGACAGGAACGCAGCTGCGATTTCCCTTACTGGCCATAGCGTCACCGTTATGCAAAATCATTATAAAAATAATTTAAACAGGAGTTAAAAGTATGAAAGGTGCAAAGTATCAAATTTTCGAGGACGTTTCAATTGAATCAAAATTAGTTGAGACAAAACAGGGAAAGGTAGAATATTTCCTGACTGATGAAAACAATAAAGAGAAGCCTGTTGTTATGTGTTCACATGGTGGAATAGGGGGTGTAGACCAGTCAAGATTGATGCTCGATTGAGTAGACAGAAATAAGTACAGGTTACTGTGTGTATCAAGACCTGGTTATCTCCTAACACCACTAAAAAGTGGTCAAAGTATTGTGGAACAAGCCAATCTTTTTGCCGCTCTCCTTGATGCATTAGAAATAAATAAAACATGCATGATATCTGCTTCAGCCGGAGGCCCTCCAGCATATACATTTGCTATGAATTACCCTGAAAGATTGTGGGGACTTATCGCAATTGATAGTGTTAGTGGCTTTTATGATATGCCAGAAACAGTTGGTAAAATCAGTGCAATGTTTTTTACAAGCCACATAGGACAAAAATTATTAAAATTAATTGGAACTAAAAAACTGAATGGTTTGCAAATGAAATTTTCAAATCAGCGGCTTATTTCACAAATACTCAACTGAAAAAACATATTGACTACGTTCTAAATAGTGAAGAGCTAAAAAAGTTTATAAGAGCATTTATAAATACAATGAATCCTTATAGCTTAAGAAAACCCGGGACTGACAATGATATGAAATTATACAGGCTCTTGACTCACTTGCAAGTTGAAAAAATTGAAGTACCTACTCTTATTATTCATGGTACACATGATGCGGATGTAAAATTCTATGATGGTGTATATGTTTATGAAAACATTAAAAATGCACAAAGATATTGGATAGAAGAGGGTTCGCATTTAGCTTTCTGGCTCAACAGAGATTCTAAAAACGCACAAAAATTTGCACAAAATTTTCTTGATAATTTAATATAAATGACTTTGCATAACAGCATTTACCCAAAAGTGGCGGGTAAGTGCGTAAATGAAGCTTTGTGCATCTATCAAACTTTGGTGTGTATTGATATTTGGTGTTCCTATTTGTGGAAAATCTGCCCTTAATAGAATTTGGATTCAAGATGGATTTTATCGAAAACGGTCATCCGGCCTATCACCCGGGTGATTTGCTGAAACTATTCATTTAGGGGTATTTTAACAAGGTCCGTTCATCAAGAGACTTGGAAAAAGAATGCAAGCGGAATATCGAAGTTATGTGGTTGCAGAAAAGCCTGCAACCCGATCATAATACCATCGCTAATTTCAGAAGAGACAACCCCAAAGCCATCAAATTGGTTTTTCGTAAGATGGTCACCCTGTGCAAACGCCTTGATATGATCGGGGGCAAAGTCATTGCTACTGATAGAACCAAACTCAGGGCACAAAACTCAAAGAAGAACAATTACAACCAAAAGAAGATCGATGATCACCTGGCTTATATCGAGAACAAACTCCACGAATACCTCGATGCCCTTGATGTTGCCGATACTGCTGAAACCATGGGCATAGACATAGATATTAACAAAGAGAAAATCCGGGAAAAGATCGCACGGCTCACTGAAAAGAAACAGCAATACAAAAAGTTCGCATAACAGTTAATTAAAACCGGACAGGAACAGATTTCTATAACTAATCCCGACAGCCGGGAACTGCCGATCCGTCAGCAGATACTCGAAGTTTGTTACAATATCCAGACCTCGGTTGACGACAAACACAACCTCCCACCCTCTAGAAAATAATGCACTCTTGTTGATTGCCTTCTGTAAAAAATTTGTATTTTTAACTTTTTTGTAAAGCTTACAACAAGTGTGCACTGCATGCTCATGCAGGGCACATATACGGTATAAAACATTGGGGTACAATAGGTTACGCAACTGCATCTCTCGTAGCACAGTCTCAACGGGGTATACAAACGCAGTTACGATTTCCCCAACGTTTCATACTACAAAACGTTGTGTACTTTTTAATTGAAAAAGATATGAGAGCAATAGGCAAAACACCACTGATAAAATTAGAACGATTATCCGAACCTAACTGTGCTGAAATATATGTAAAGTACGAAGGAGGTAATCCTACCGGAAGCATGAAAGATCGGATGGCGCTTTCTATGATAGAAGGAGCAGAAAAAAGAGGCGAACTGAAACCTGGAGGTACTGTAGTTGAGTACACTGGTGGTAGTACAGGAAGTTCGCTGGCCATGGTATGTGCTTACAGGGGCTATCATGCACACTTTGTATCCTCTGACGCCTTTGCAGAAGAAAAGCTACAGACAATGCGAGCTTTTGGAGCCAAACTTGACATAATTCCAAGTAAAAATGGTTTAATAACAGCGCAACTTATTGATTCCTTGGTTGAAAGGGCAAGAAAACTTAGTCAAGTTCCCAATACATTTTGGACTGACCAGTTTAACAATATTGACAATAGAAATGCCTACCATAACATGGCGAGAGAGATTTTAGATGCACTTGAAAATAAAATTGATGAATTTATTGCAGGAGTCGGAACTGGAGGTTGCTTTTCAGGTAATTCAGAAGTGTTCAAAAATGAGATTCCCAACATTCGATGTATCCCTATTGAACCTTATGGTGTACGAGCTCTTTCAGGTGGTGATACGTCAGGCACCCATAAGTTAGAAGGTATCGGCGCAGGATTTGTACCATCTATATGCAAGTTAGAATTAGCTGATGAAATCATAGCCGTAAAAGATGAAGACGCTTATGAAACTGCGAGAAAATTAGCAAAGATGGAGGGAATTTTTGGAGGAACAACTTCCGGAGCAAATGTATGGGCAGCAATTCAAAGAGCGAGAATTATTGGAGCTGGAAAGAGAATTGTTACAATTATTTGTGATTCAGGATTAAAGTATCTCAAGGGAGATTTGTATAAATAATAAATCAGCATACAATAAATATGGTTACATGTGGCGTCAGCCCCATCCCGGCATACCCTGAATCAGGTTCAGGGCGAGCGTCGGGACTAGCTATGAGGACGCGTTGCACAGCCTGCCCGCCCTCGGCGGGGAAATCCAGTCCTGGCCGCACATCCTCTTAGTTTCTTTTTTATAGAAATTGATTGAATTTCTTACGTCAGACAATGAAAGGATAACACATGAACATACGCACTGTAATAGGTATAGCATAATGAAAACAGCAATTATAATCCTGATCCTTCTTATATTCCCGGTACTTCTTTTTTCACAGGATTCGACACCTCCGCCTGTGAAGAACAACTTTGAAAAAGTGACCTCCTATGAGGAGTTATCATCGTATCTTCATCTTCTGGATAAAAAATCTGATTTGTTGAAAGTCAAAGTAATCGGGCAATCCGTGAAAGGGAAAAATCTTTACGCCATGATGTTCTCTTTATCTCCCTACGGGAAGAACAAATCAAAAATCAAAGTGCTGTTCTTTGCACAACAGCATGGCGACGAACAATCAGGGAAAGAAGGTGCATTGCTGCTCGCACAGGAGCTGCTAAAACCGGAAAACAAGTATCTTTTTGATAAGATTGATTTCATGCTAGTCCCCCAAGTAAATCCCGACGGTTCCGAATTAAATGAAAGGCTCAATGCAAATGGTGCCGATCTGAACCGCAATCATTTAATCCTTACCGAGCCCGAAACAATGGCCTTGCATAACATCTTTAACAGATACCTTTTTGAGGTAACCATGGATGTTCATGAGTACTTCCCTTACGGTGAGGAATGGAAAAGTTACGGATACAGAAAAAACAGCGATGTAATGGTGGGTTCAACAACCAATCCGAATGTTTCAAAAGAAATCAGGGAATTATCTGATAACAATTATCTTCCATTCATTTTCAAGTATTTAAACGCCAGAGGATTTTCCTCCTTCGTTTATTGTCCCGGCGGCCCGCCTGAGGTTGCTTATATCAGGCACAGTACCTTTGACATCAATGACGGACGACAGAGTTTTGGGATTCAAAATACCTTCTCATTTATCCAGGAAGGCATGAATGGAAATGATAGCTTTGTTGAAAACCTCAGGCACCGGGCTGAAGGGCAGATGACCGGCATGCGCGGAATGCTTGAGTATATCTACCAGAATAAAGATAGAATCAAAAGCCTTGTTGCTGCTGAAAGAGAAAAATTAATCACCGGCATTTCAAATCAGGAGGTATCTATTCAATCGGAACATGTCAGGAATGGCCAAAAACTGAATATTCCTTTGCTTTCCTATTACTCCGGTAACGATACTGTAATCACCGTAAACGATTATCATCCTGTAGTAAAATCACTGTATGATGTTAAGCGGCCAGCCGGATATTTAATCCCAAGTCAATTAACAGACCTTGTGGAATGGACTGGACGGCAGTCGATTGAGATTACTCCATTCAGGAAAACCGGTGATTGCAAAATCGAAGAATATTTCGTTTACAGCATTGATTCCATCGATTTTGAAGGAGATACAATTGCGAATCCCCATGTTACAGTGGAGAAAATTCAGGATAGAATGTCAACCAATGATTATTATTTTGTTCCGACTGATCAACTGAAAGGCAATCTGATTATTTTAGCCTTAGAACCGAAGTCGATGCTTGGATTGACAACATACAAAAATTACGCTCATCTGTTGAAGAAAGGGGAGGCTTTCCCAATACTTCGGGTAATTAAAAAATAGAGTATATTCCTAATATTTCCAGTAACTGTCCTAAAAAAAATAATTATGCGTATTGAAAGAATTGAACTCCGTCACATAAAAATGGTTCTGGTAAGCCCGTTTGTAACATCAATGGGAACAGAGTATGATGAAGAGCATATCATCGTTAGGGTTGATGCTGATGGTGTAACCGGATGGGGTGAAAGCGTAGCTGAAGGCACCCCTTTTTACTCATATGAAACGGTTCAAACGGCCTGGCATATCCTTCAGGATTTTTTAATCCCATCCATACTGGGAAAAGATATTGCAAGCATCGATGATGCCATTGCCAATTACGCCAAGGTTCGCGGGCACATGATGGCCAAAGCCGGATTGGAGGCTGCCCTGTGGGATGCCTTCGCAAAGGCCAGGAACATACCGCTTTCCAAAATGCTTGGCGGAACACGTGAAAAGATCGATGTTGGCGTAAGTATAGGAATTCAGTCATCCGTTGCCGGGCTTGTCAAAAAAGTTGAAGGATACCTCGCTGAAGGTTATAAACGAATAAAGATCAAGATATCTCCTGGGTATGACCTGCAATTTGTAGAAGCACTCAGGAAGGAGTTTCCGACTATACTATTACAGGTAGATGCAAACTCTGCCTATACACTGGAGGATATCAGCCTCTTTAAGAAGATGGATGGATATAACCTTTTATTGATAGAGCAGCCGCTCGGTTATGAGGACATATATGATCATTCGAAACTCCAGCGTGAACTGAAAACCCCCATCTGCCTTGACGAAAGCATCCATTCGCTCGACGATACCCGGGCTGCCATTGAACTGGGCAGTTGCAGGATTATCAATATAAAGCCGGGGCGTGTCGGCGGTTTTACGGAATCAAAGCACATTCATGACTATTGCGCTTCAAAGAACATTCCGGTATGGCATGGTGGAATGCTGGAATCAGGAATAGGCCGGGCCGGAAATGTTGCCCTGGCATCACTGCATAACTTTACATTACCCGGAGATATTTCTGCCAGCAAACGATATTACAGGGAAGATATCGTCGAACCTGAATTTGTTGTTAATCCCGACGGCACCATGGATGTTCCGACCAAACCAGGTATCGGAGTCGAAGTCAACATGAGAATACTGGAGAAAGTTACGGTCAGGAGTGATTCTCAAAAAATGTAATCATTTGTCCGTTGATTTCAATGTAAACTCCCATATACATTCATTTACAATTTTCAGGATGTTCTCCATCTTTTGAAGATTAGCTTTAGCAGCGATATCGCGGGGAGAGTGGTAGTCATCATGAAATCCTGAAAAGAAGGTCATTACCGGAACATTTCTTACTGTAAAGGAAGAGTAATCGCTTCCAAAATGCCCCGTCACATCCCAGAGGTCAAGTTCAAAAGGATGCGGAAGCCGGAGATTGCTTGCCCTGGCAATCTGCCTCAACTCATCGCTGCCTGGCATCGTGCCGATGCTGAGTTGCCTGCTTGCGGTATCTTCAGGAGCACTGCGCGAGATCATATCCAGGTTGATGTTGAGCAATAGCTTATCGGGATTCGCATTGGAGTGCATGACATAATAACGACTCCCGAGAAATCCTTTTTCTTCTGCAGTCCAGGCGGCAAAAATGATATTAAAGGCAGGTTGTTTATCATACTCACACCATGCTTTTGCCAATGCGAGCATTCCGGAAACACCGGAAGCGTCATCATCTGCGCCATTGTAAATATACCCGTTACGAACGCCCAGGTGGTCATAGTGTGCGCCAACAACAACACTTTTGGTGCTGTCCTTGCCACGGATAATGCCAAGAACATTTCGCACAACCAGTGACTCTGATTTAACAACGACTGTAAACCGCATCCTTTTACCATGGATGACCGTCGAAGCTGGGGACAGAAGGTCAGCAATTCTCGTTTCAATATCAGCTAAAACAATACCGGTTTCGTCGAAGAGCATTCCGGATGCATTGGTGCCCAGAATAAAGCAGGGTATTTTTATAATGGCAGTGTCGCCGGGCAAGGCATAGTCAGCATCCACATATACGGGTTCAGTTATTTCAGGTGAATTCACAGCAGCATTCACGGTATCAAGATTGCGCTGGATTGGGCTGTAAGGTCTTAGGCTATCATCAGGAGCTATAACGATCAGCGCAACGGCTCCAAGCTTTTCGGCCATTCGGCGCTTCACTTCAATAGAGGCGCAATCCTCTCCAAAGGTCTTACCCAGTTTCTTCCATGCAGGTGATGTGGTGTCGGCATGACCAGGGTATCCATCCATCACCACTACGATCCGGCCATTCACGTCGAGCCCGGAATAATCGTTGTACCCCTTGTCGGGAGCGGCTAATCCATACCCTGCGAAAACCATTGCAGCTTCGGCTTCTATACTGTTTGGGACTGATTTCCAAATAAAGTCGATACCAGGGGATAATTGAAGTGCAGATTCAGAATCGGTCAGTCGCTGAATGAATGTAAGGGTCGCTTTTTCGGCTTGATACCGTATTACTTTAAAATTCTGAAAATAAGTTTGGTGAAAGGTCATCGCACCTTCAGGATTATCGAACAGATCAGGGTCACCGTATGGTGTTAAACCGTGCAGCTCCATCATAGTGGCAATGAAATCGGCAGCCAGGAAACTGCCCCGGGTTCCTATTTCCCGACCTTCCATCCAATCGGAGGAGAGGAATGAGAGGGTACCTGAAAAATCCTTTACCACTGGAGCCGGTACAGGGGAGGATTGAGTCTGTGCCAAAAGCATCGCTGTTGACAACGATAAGGCAAGGGTGATGAAACTAAATCTTCTCATAAAGTGGCTACTTATGCTATATTATCTATTGGTGTGCTGATCCTGCCTGACATTACCAGGTCATTATCTTTCCCATAGCCATCAGGTGGACAATATTGAATTCCGGATCAAGTAAAAGCAGATCAGCATCGTATCCATCCCTGATATAACCTTTACCTGGTAATTTCAGGATATCAGCAGGATTTGATGTAGCTACCTGTAATACTTGTTCCAGGGGCACTCCATCCACCAAAACAGCCGCTTTTATTTCCCGCAGGATCGAAGAAGGCAACCCCATCTCAATTTTTATCAGCTTCCCTGTTTCAGGATCGAATCCCGGCAAAGAGCCACAGGCATCTGAGGTGAAGGTAATATGATCCAGGGGAACACCACTGTCGAGCAATTGTTTTAAAGCGTTTGACGGTTTTATTTCTTCATCTGCATAATATGGATAGGAGCTGGTTGTGATATCGACATAGCCCTTCTTCCCATATGCTTTGGCATCCTCGAAAATGTAATTGTTACGGTTACAATGGGTAGGCAGGAATTGTTTATATCCCAGCTCACTATTGGCAACCACCTCATGGATCGGTCTGAAAGGATCGCGGGCATCTCCCATATGCAGGTTAACAATACCGGCCTTCCCTCCAATCATCCCTGCCACGCGTGCATGGGCTGCAATCCGGGCTAATTCAGCGATGGTGGGTACTGAAGAACGATGATCGGAAATGGCGACTTCTCCTACTCCGATGATCTCTTCAAAAAGGGCAATATCTTTCTGGATTTCTCCTGTTATAGTGGGAGGTGGTACCTGATAAGCCCCGGTATACATCCAGGCTGAGACTCCTTGTGCCCGTACGGTCTTCACCTTCATCAGCACACTTTCTACAGTTCGTGTAATCCCATCCGTTCCGAGGCATCCGATCACCGTGGTTACGCCGGCCTCCAGCATCATTTTTAACTGCAGTTCGGGCATGCGGCTGGCAGGGCCTCCTTCGCCACCCCCTCCTGTAATATGCACGTGTGAATCAATGAGCCCGGGCACAAGCCATAGCCCGGTGCAATCAATCGTTTGCTCCACCATGCCTGAAGGAAGCTCAATATGATCTGAAATGGCCAGAATGCTTTTACCGCCGATAAGAATATCCTTTACACCAAGATACCGCGGACTATATACCTGTGCATTTTTAAACAATGTTAGCATACAAAAAGATTTTGATTAACAAATTTGTTAAAAAAAAAGGTATGCGCTTATTTTTTTCGCTTTTAAATTCTTATTTTCGCTATAAACTAAGTCAGTTATGAGCAATTCAACTCTAATTATATGAAGAGTAAAAGATTACTTTTTATCACATCTGTCCTTCTGATATTGTCACGGGCATTCAGCCAGACTGTACCCCCGGGAAACCTGGTGATTGTGGGAGGAGGAACCGAGGATGACAATGCTAGTATCTACAATCAGCTCATCGGATTTGCCGGAGGAGCGGAAAAAGCAACCTTTGCTGTCATTCCTTCTTCCAGTGGTGTACCGGTACAGTCGTACGTAAGTTTCCGCAATACATTGATCTCCTATGGGATTAAATCTGATCAAATCTTTCTGATTAACATCGCCATGGTTGATGATGATAGTACCACAAATGTGAACGAAGCAGATTGGAAAGATAACGGCAACGATTCCACTCTGGCCGGAATCATCAGATCATGTTCTGCGGTATGGTTTACGGGTGGCGATCAGTCCCGGACATTAAAAACACTATACAGACCAGATGGAAGCAAGACGATCGTTCTCGAGGCGGTATGGGAGGTCTTCCGTCATGGTAGTGTCATTGGTGGATCCAGTGCGGGGGCTGCGATCATGAGTGAGTCGATGATCGGAGGAGGAAATAGCCTGGCAGCCCTGACTCACGGAGTTATTACTGATTACCATGGTGATGATTTCCCGGAAGGGGATGGTGTACTTATGATGAAGGGCCTGGGTTTCTTACCTTTTGGCATCGTCGATCAGCATTTTGATGCCCGGGCACGGTTTGGACGACTTGCGGTAGCACTCATGGATGATACATACGGCCGCAATATAGGCTTTGGCATCGATGAAAATACAGCCCTTATTTACATTGGCAGACAAGATTTGATGAAAGTGGCCGGTGCTTCCGGTGTCACTATTATCGACAGAACGGATGCCCGCATTTTTTATGTTCAAGGCTTTCCCTGCATTGAGAACCTTTCGGTCAGTTACCTGGAGGAAGGTGATTATTACGATTGCACAACCGGCAAAATCACACCTGTCGATGGTAAAAGATCCACGCGCGGGAAGGAATACTATAATATCCAAAATCCCGGACAGACAGGAATATTATCCGGTAATTCCGGCAACCTGCGTGACTTGCTCACCATCAACCTGATGGACAACAAAGGCGCAGATACCGTTCGAAACATCAGCTTTTGCGATGACCACTCCGGATTCCTGGTCACCCTGTCCAAAGGTCCGTTAAGCGAAGGATTTTACACAGACCAGCCATACGGTGAGGAAAAGTATACAGTAATCAATATCCGTATGGATATTACACCGGTACAGATCGCCATAAATCCCATGAAAGAATGAATCCAAACTAAACCTTAACCATATGAAAAAACATTATTTTCTGCTCCTGTTATTCACTTTATTTCTCAAAACATTGATTGCGCAAGACATTCCGGTTAGCGGAAAGGTTATTGCACAAGATGACAACTCACCTATCCCCGGAGTCAATATAGTGGTGAAGGGCAGTACAAAAGGGACGATTTCTGACATCAACGGAAATTATTCATTGCCGACTCCTCCCGACGGGGTGCTGGTTTTCTCGTATATCGGAATGGAAACACAGGAAATTCCGGTAAATGGAAGGAAAGTAATTAATATTACGATGAGCGGGCAGAAAATTTTCCTTGGGGAGGTTGTGGTAGTCGGTTACAGCACTACCAGTAAAAAGCTGATCTCCGGTTCCATCGACCTGGTCAATGAAGATAAGATAGACAACATACCCCTGAAGACGATCGATGGGGTGTTGCAGGGGCAGGTGGCCGGCCTTACCATCAACCAGAGTTCGGGTACCCCTGGCGGGCAGTCATCCATCAAACTCCGGGGAGGTAGTTCCATCAACGCCAGTAACCAGCCTCTGATGGTCATTGACGGGATACCTGTCATAACAGGCGAGTATGCCCAAATTAGTTATTTGGGCCAGGAGACCAATGCAATGACCGATCTCAATCCTAATGACATAGAGTCAGTAACCGTTCTGAAAGACGCGTCTGCTTCCTCCATCTATGGTGCACGGGCATCAAACGGAGTCATACTGATTACCACCAAAAAAGGAAGCCGGGGAAGAACCGATGTGAACCTGAATTTCAATGGCGGATGGCAGACACTGCCCAAGGAGCGGATCATCCCGATGATGAATGCTAAGGAATGGAACGAATACAAAGGGACAGACGTACAGGGAATCGATACCGACTGGATGAGTGAAATCCTGCAGAACGGACCCACTACGAGCACCGAACTTTCTGTGAGCAGTGGCAATGAGAATTTCCGGCTGTTTGTTTCAGGAAATCAGTATTCCCAGGTCGGGGCTGTGAAGGGGACCTCTTACAAACGATACAGCGGCCGCATAAACGCCGATTACAAGATAGTACCCAACCTGATGATAGGGGGTGGCGTTTCGGTTTCCAATTCGGATAACTCACGTGTGGAAGGCGATGCAACACTTTACGGTCCCCTCCCGAATGCTATGTCCATCCCTGCCATTTTCCCAGTCTATGATGCCAGCGGTAAGTATGACGAAACAGGTCCCTATGCAAATCCAGTAGCAATATCCAATGGGACAGTCAATAAGGCTTACACGAACCGCACCAATGGAAATGTTAACCTTGAATATAAATTCCTTAGCGGATTTATGTTCACCTCTAAATTTGGCGCCGACTTCTATAATCTGCGCGAGCATGAATACGATCCGGTCACCGTCAGGCAGGGTGCCAAGTATAACGGCCTGGGCATCGAAGGAACGAGCTATGTGAGCAACCTCGTCACCAGCCATGTACTTCAATACATCAAAAGTGTAAATGAAATACACAACTTTGATGCATTGGTCGGTTACAGTCTTGAAAAATATGCATATCGCAATACCTATATAGAGGCGGTCGATTTCCCCAACGAAAATTTTCAATATATAGAGTCAGCCGGGACCATCCGTGCAGCTTCCGCTTCTTCCCTTGACCGTGTTTTGAACTCCTACTTCGGACAGTTCAAATACAATTACAAGTATAAATACATTTTCACGCTATCTGCCCGCGCGGATGGCTCCTCAAAATTCGGGAGGAATAATCACTATGGGTATTTCCCTGCCGTTTCTCTTGCCTGGAGGATGTCAGAGGAACCATTCATCAAAAACATCAGCTTCATTAATGAACTCAAGTTCAGGGCCAGCTATGGAATAACCGGCAACGACGGCATTTCCGATTTCGCCTCCCTTGGTCTTTATGGAGGTGGATACAATTACGGAGGAAACTCCGGTACTGCGCCCATACAGCTCCCTAATCCTGACCTGAAATGGGAAACCACCTCCCAGACAGGCATTGGATTTGATATTTCCGTTGCTGACAGCAGGATCAACCTTACAGCCGATCTCTACTACAACTATACTCGCGATTTGCTTTTGGATAGGCCGATACCTTCCTCTTCCGGATTCTATACGATATCATCCAACATAGGTACAATGGAAAACAAGGGATTGGAACTGCTGCTGAATACCGTTAACATTGATAGAGCATTTGGTTGGACATCTTCACTTAACTTTTCCCTTAACCGCAACAAAGTGCTCAGCCTTTATGAAGACCAGCCCATCGACAATATGGGCCGCGGGGGTAACCGCGTTGAAGTTGGCGAACCCATTGGCATCTTTTATGGTTACAACTGCCTTGGCGTTGATCCTACAACCGGAAACCTTGTCTATAAAGACATCGACGGTGATGAAATATTGACTGCCAATGACCGCACCAAAACCGGCGATCCTAACCCGGATTTCATTATGGGATTTACCAATGTCTTCACATATAAATCCTTTGAGCTTTCCGTTTTTCTCTATTGTGTTTATGGAAACGACGTGTTCAACGGTTCCCTTATCTATCTCGAATCGGGCTCAGGTGAAGACAATCAGACAACACGGATGAATGATCGCTGGAAACAACCCGGCGACATTACCGATTTTCCACGAGTCGGAGACACCTACCTGTCATCCCGTTTTATCGAAGACGGCACCTACCTCAGGATCAAAAATGTGACACTCAGTTATAATTTCAACAGGGACTGGGTCCGGAAAGTGGGCATGAAATCAGCAAAGCTTTATGCTACGGTGCAAAACCTGTACACATTTACCGAATATTTCGGGATGGATCCTGAAGTTGACTATTATGGAGGGTCCAGCAATATCATCATGGGCACTGATTTCTTTACCTACCCGCAATGCCGCCAGGTTCTGTTCGGATTAAACATTGGTTTTTAACTCGCTAAACAAGAAAGAACATGAAAAAGTCAATATTTATACTGATTATAATAACGGTCGCACTGGTTTCCTGCGAGGACCTGCTTGATATACAACCTACCGACTCCATATCAGACACAGAAGCCATTAAAGATAAAACCGGGGTCAACCGCGCCGTTACCGGTGCCTATAACGCCCTCATGCAAACCGGAAGTTATGGACGCTACCTGATCATTGTCGAAGATCTCGCTGCAGATAACCTGAAATGGACCGGGACCACAAGGGATTATAGTCAATTTGACGAAAATACCATAGCGGCCGACAATGGTATAGTTGATGGTATTTGGGCGTCTGCTTATGACTGTATTAACCGCGCCAACAATGTATTATACCGTCTTCCCAACATTGGTGATCTCACCCCTGCAGAGCGCGATTCGTATGAGGGTGAATCCCTTTTCCTCCGTGCGTTGTGCCATTTCAACCTGGTCTGCTATTTTGGCGGTATTCCTTTGAAAACCCAGCCTACGCTCGACCTGAGCAACATCGACCAGGCTCGTAATACAGTCGATGAAGTATATGACCAGATCATTGACGACCTTTTGCAGGCTGAACAAAAACTACCTTCCACCAGCACGCTGGGAAGGGCAAGTTCATACAGCGCTACTGCCTTGCTTGCCAGGGTCTACCTGACCCTGTATCACTACAGCAGCGATCCGGATGCAGCTGCCCAGGCTGCCGCCAAAGCTGAAAAAGTGATCAATGAAGGAGGATATAGCCTTGCACTGTCCTATGGTGACCTGTTCACCGGTAATGCTACAGAATCCATCTTTGAGGTGGTCTTTGACGCACAGAACAGGAACGTGCTGGCACAATATTTTTACCCGCGCAGCCTCCAGGGCCGCTATGAAGTTTCCCCAACAACACAGTTCCTTGAAAGTTCTGAAGCTGATGATACCTTGAGATTCGATGCCTCGGTCGCATTCGATACCACTGCCAATCTTCCTTATGGATTTAAATACAGGGATGTCGTTACAGGTACCGACCGGGTGTATGTGCTTCGCCTTGCCGAAATGTACCTGATCCGCGCAGAAGCCTTGGCTTATACCAATGGAAACATTGAATCCATCCAAAACGATATTAACGTGATCCGCAACCGGGCAGGGCTTCTTCCTACCGAGGCAGATGATTATGATGAGCTCAGGCTGGCTATTTTACGCGAGAGGCGCATGGAGTTCGCATTCGAAGGTCAGCGATGGTCAGACCTGGTTAGGACTAAACTTGCCACGACCATCCTCGGAATTGATGAGGACTATACACTCTTCCCAATTCCACTCAGCGAAATGCAAACCAATAAAAAAATGACTCAGAATCCGGGATATTGATTATTTTTAATACTCAAACTGAAATATATATGAAAAGAAATTTTTATTATATCACGCTAGCCCTGTTGACGCTGATTTTTACGCCAGGTTGCAGGGAATGGGATTTAGATACACCACCGTCAAGCACAGTCGCTAATTTTGAGTTCGAACTCAACAATAGTGGATATGCACCCTGTGAAGCAACATTTACGAATTTATCATTGAATGCAACAGCCTATCACTGGGATTTCGGGAACGGGCAAACCTCCACCGAAGCAAATCCTGTCGCCCAATATGACACAACAGGATTATTTACGGTGACCCTTACTTGCACACCTGTGAATGATGTTTATTATAATGCTCTGATAAAAACAATGGTAGTCAATGTCAAAGATCCGCTGGCAGATTTCACACAGGTGTTTTATTATACAACACGAGCCCCGGAGGGTGGCAATGGGCATATGGTTATTTTAACCGATGATGCTCCATTGGTGCAGGACTTCGAACTGGGCGAAGTGGAACTGATTAGGCCTTATGGATTTGCAGCCGACTCGACCAACAGCAAAGTATACATCACTGATTATTCCGCGGGCGTGATTATGCGGTATGATGCCGATGGAAATAACCCGGAAAAGATCCTGGATAGAAGTGTTGCAGGCCAGGAGATCACCGGAGATCCTGAAGGGATTTTTGTATTGGGAGATAAAATTTACTGGGGAAGCCCGGGTGGTATCTTCAAGGCTAACCTCGACGGAACCAATCCTGAAGTCCATATCGCCACTGGGCTGGATGTGGCCCCCGAATTTCCCATCGACATGCAATATGATCCGGTTACAAATAAAATCTATTTGGTCAATGATAAAACCGATTACAGCGGGGGATACTGGACGGTCAATTTTGATGGCACAGGTTTTACCGAACATATTCTGGACGTTGATGGTACTGCCATTGAAGTCGATTTTACAGCAGGAAAAGTCTATATGGCACTATATCCTTCCGACGATCCTCCGATTGAAGGCGGTATATATATTTGTAACCTCGATGGAACGGATCTTACCAAGATAGGCGAAACCGGTGCAAAAGCAACCTGGGGTGTGACCATCGACCATACACGCGACAAACTCTTCTGGGGATATAAAATTTCAAATTCAGCCCCTGACGGTAAAATCATCAGGGCTAACCTCGATGGATCGGGACAGGAAGACTGGCTTACCGGCGTAAGCCCTCATGCCATGCAAGTGACGTGGATAAAGCTGTGACGGGAATCTACTCCGCTCCCGGATGAGCACCATGGTTCTTTTCACAGGTAATTTGATTTATATGAATTATAACAGCTGAAAATTTATTATATTCGCAAAACCAAAAAACAAACCTAAAACTTTAAACCTATGAAAAAAATATTACTTTTTCTTTCAGGAATGCTGATTTGCATTACAAATAGTTATTCCCAGGCAGAATTCAATACAGGTGCTTTGATAGTTTCTATAAACCAATATGGCTCTATTGAGCTTTATACTTCTGATGGAACATATCAACTGGATCGCACTTCGATTTTAGTCGGGACTTCGCCAACAACCGTTTTTGACTACAAAAATGATGCAGAGGAATTTGAGCCAACAGTTATAGTCACTAATCCTACCATGAGTGATTATGAAATCTATGGTGCATATGACAACACTTATTCAGGTTTACCCCCTGATGTAATTGTAAAATTGAATGCCTACGGTTGGAATAACGGAGGTTACATTATCGCCAAATTCAATATTATGAATAATGAAGAGACTGCCATGAATGCGTCAGCAGGTTTGGACATAATTCCCTATTTGGACGAGGTGTATGGATACGATACTGTTACATACAACAGTGCTGAAGAAGTCATTCGGTTTAACAGAGGTGCAGGGGTAAACATGGGAATGAAACTCCTCTCAGCATCATTGTCATCCCTGTATTCTTTTGAATGGTACGATGAATATTATGTAGATACCGATTACTGGAATTGGATGAATACTGGGTCACTGCAACCTTTTCATGCAACAACTTCTGGTGAGGGAACGGTTACAATCACTTCGCAGAATCCGGTGGCCATTAATCCAGGGGCATCATTTGATGTGTATTATGCATTAGCACTCGGAATTGATGAACAAACAATGTTATCTAACATTGCGGCAGCGGAACAAAAGTATCAGTCATGGTTCATTTCTGTTGAAGATATTAGCCCTTACACAAATGAATTCAATCTCAGGCAAAATTACCCCAATCCTTTTAATCATTCAACAACAATCAGTTATCAATTGCCATGTAATGGATTTGTAAGTTTGAAGATTTATGATGCTATCGGAAATGAAGCGGCTTCACTGGTAAATTCAGAACAAGCAGGAGGTTCACACATCATTTATTACGATGCAACCCCTTTAACCAACAGTGTGTATTACTATACGCTCAGGTTTAATGACCAGGTTAAGTCCAATAAAATGTTCTTGATCAAATAGGATGTATTCCTGAAGTGTCTGTCTCCATTGCCCTGTGAGGGCTATATCACCGGAGCGATTGCCAACCTCAGGATCCTGGAAGAACTGCAGGCAGAAATCTGTGTTGCCAGTAAACCAGCGTCATGAAATTATTCAATTCATCTCAAATCACCTCCTCTTGGGGATTAAATTTTGTTTTAGCTGACGACATACAAATGTGAGTGACTCTCGCGTAGGTTGGTTCATATAATTTTTTACCACTATAAAAATAAATTTTACGGATTATTTCAAAATAAAGCAGAAAATTTCCGAAGATACAACCTGCTTCTATAATCACTATTTTTACAAATTCAACTACCTTACCATAAAAAGGATATACCTATGTCACGGAAAATGAAGATCCCCCATACTTATGTAATTGTCTTTTCCATCATAATATTAGCCGGTATACTTACATGGATTGTTCCGGGCGGGACATTCGATCGGGAGACCGTCACTGTCAATGGCATTGATCGTGAGGTGGTTAAAAGCGATAGTTTTCATTATATCGGCAACACACCTCAAACCTGGCAGATATTTTCCGCTATTTTCGACGGATTCGTCGATAAGGCCGATATTATCGTATTTATACTGTTGATCGGTGGGGCCTTTTGGATCATGAATCAGACGAAATCGATCGACATAGGAATCTATGCCTTTCTCCGCTACACCAAAAAGATCGAAAAGAACCGTGTGATTCAACGTCTCGGTGTCGACAACCTCATTATTGTACTGTTGATGTTGATATTCAGTACTTTCGGTGCGGTTTTCGGGATGAGTGAGGAGACCATCGCCTTTACCATCATTTTTATACCCCTGGCCATCAGGATGGGATATGATTCGATTGTCGGAGTATGTATGTGTTACGTCGGCGCCCACCTTGGATTCGCAGGGGCATTACTTAATCCGTTCACCATTGGCATAGCACAGGGATTGTCCAAGTTGCCTCTCTATTCCGGGATTGAATACAGGTTTTTCTGTTGGTTGGTCATCAACATTGTCGGAATTTCTTATGTTCTCTGGTATACCAATAAAGTTCGAAAGAATCCAAAATCGTCCTATGTATATCAAGACGATACCTATTGGAGGGAACTGACCGGCAGGGAGGAAAAAACGGAAAAGTATCATACACCTCGCTCTGCCTGGTTTGTATTTGGAGCCATTCAAATAGTGCTTATTTTCTTTTCCTTCTTCTATCCGCAGACAAATTTGAAGATCGGACTTTCCAGCATTACACTGCCGATTATTCCCATCCTGACAGCGCTCTATCTGTTCACCAGTGTTGCGTTCTTGTGGAAATCGGCACATTTTTTCATCCTTAATCTTTTGCTGTTTACCATTGCTTTCCTCATAGTTGGAGTAATGGGTTACCAATGGTATGTCATGGAAATTGCAACCCTTTTCTTTGTCATGGGACTGGCCTCGGGTGTCGCAATGAATTATCGTCTGAACGACATCACAAAGCATTTTCTCGACGGGGTGCGTGATATCCTTCCGGCCGGTCTTATTGTAGGCCTGGCAGGCGGCATCATCATCATTCTGCGGAACGGTCATGTGATTGACACCCTGCTTTATTACGTTGCAGGTTCAATCAGTGGCTTAAGCCACTATGCAACGATAAGTTTCATGTATGTTATCCAGACCGGGATCAACCTCATCATGCCATCGGGTTCGGCCAAAGCAGCCCTGACCATGCCCATCATGTCGCAGTTTTCTGATCTGATAGGCGTTTCACGGCAGGCTACGGTCATGGCATACCAGTTTGGTGATGGATTCACAAATATGATCACTCCAACTTCCGGCGTGCTGATGGGTGTGCTGGGTGTTGCCCGGATCCCATATGATAAATGGCTCAAATGGGTTATCCCCTTCATGCTGATCCTCATCATCCTGGGCTTCTTATTGCTTATCCCAACAGTGACCATGAAATTAAATGGGTTCTAAATTTTCTTAATTTAGACGTAGCTTTTTCCGTAATATAAAAATTGGTAGTAAAAATCATTTATACTACTTTTATCAGAATTGGCTATCCCGTACCCGGGTCTCGCCCGGGCCGGGATTTAATGCAACGCGTGGTAAAAAATATTGGAGTTGATGATGAAATGGAAAGGTTTTCGCTCGCAGCAAAGCTCATTAACGGTGGATGCAGACGAAGCCCCGAACTCCCCAACATTTCTTACCACGGAAACGTTACCAACAAGGTAAAGTGCGACACGAGGTCGCTTAAATAACTGTTAATCGTTCTTTTATAGACTGAATTAACCTCATGTTCCATCATGAGTAGCTTACCGGCATATGCGTCAACGGTAACGTTGGGGTGTGAAGCTGCCGGGACGAGATTCCCTGTCAGATAGTAACGTTCGGACAGGTGTTGGCTTGGATGGTATGGTAAATATAAGTGAACTGCCGTTGACTTATCGTCATGTTGCATTGAGTGAAAGTTGCTGATACACTCTGACCAAAAGGTGAGAAGACAGGATATGGAGCGTTTCGCACTCCATACATGGATGAAGGTCTTCCGATAAATAGGCAGCACCTAACCCATTTTGTTATTTAAGTGGAACGTGGTAAGCCTGTAATACTCCCCGATTTCCGGGGTAGGTTCGTCATTTAATTTTTAAACAGTCTCTAAATGAAAAAGAATAAATTTTATAACAAATAATTATGGAGGATTTTAATCATGAAAAAAATTATAATTACACTTATTTTAATTGCTATTTTCTCAGCAAGACATTCTTTTGCGGAACCTAATATCGAAATTACTACCATCCCTCCGTACTACTCTTGGGGGATGCCATTATGTGGCACAGTAAATGTAAATCCAGATAGTTTTCAAGTTGCAGTTGTTATTTTTATTGAAGGTTTGGGATGGTGGACTAAACCATATTATAATCCTTTATACATTTCAATTAATCCTGATTCAACTTGGTGTTGTTCAGTTACTACTGGTGCTATAGATAATGTTGCTACTGAGTTTTGTGTTTTCTTAATTCCTGATAGCGAAATAGTTACCATTCCCCTTCACCAGGGTAGTCCCTGTATTAATCCTCTTTTATATACTATTTCGGTTGCAAACGCCTGCACTAAGCGAACGCCAAAAACTATAAATTTTTGTAATTATACCTGGTGGGTTAAAGATGCTCATTTACCAGTAGGACCTGGTAGTAACTATTTTTCCGATGATACTACAAATGTTTGGCTGGATGCACAAGACAGATTACATTTAAAAATCAAAAAACAAGGTAGCAACTGGTATTGTTCGGAAGTTTATTTAGTTGATACGCTTTATCCGAATTCCGGCAGATTTATTTTTTATATTGAAGGAGCGATTGGAAATTTAGATTCAAATGCAGTACTTGGATTATTTACATGGGATAATGATTTGTGTCCCTATCATAAAGAATTTGATATAGAATTTTCGAGTAATTTAGTTGATAGTATGCAAAATGCCCAATATGTAATTCAACCATGGTACATACAAGGGCATAGGAAAAGATGGTCAATGCCAGCAAATGTAGATTTATCTACACATATTATTGAGTGGCATCCTGATAGTATTGTATTTTCGAGTTTCAAAGGATTCCAGAACTATCCTCCGCTTGATATATATAAACTTAATTCATGGAAATATGACACTAATCTTACTTTACCTCCTAATCCACAAAATATAAGAATAAACTTATGGCTTGACGGCGGCCTTCCGACAAATGCAAATGATACGGCTATCGAAGTAATTATTTCAAAATGTGAATTTCAAGGAACAGTTAATATTACATACAACAATAATAATGAAAGCAACATTGCGGTTTATCCAAACCCTGCAACAAATAACATAACAATAGAAAGCCTGCAGCAAGCAGTAATAGAAATTTTAAACATACAAGGGCAGCTAATAAAAACCATTGCAGCAATCAGCAATATCACAACTATTGATATTTCGGGCTTTGCAAGAGGGATGTATTTTATGAAAGTGAAAACAGAAAAAGAAGTTGCAGTGAATAAATTTATAAAACAATAATCGCCCAGTGCATAATCGAGTAGACGGCCCCGCCAGCAATAACTGATGGGGTTCGCCTCTCACACCACCCTGCGTACGGTTCTCGTACAGGGCGGTTCGTTAAGCATGGGTACTACTGCTCTTTGCACCAGTTGCACCTTGCTCCGTTTAAAATAAGGCTGGTAAACTCGAAGTTTAAACCTCCTTATTGAATTTGGAACAACTTAACGTTCAGTCCTTCGCTAATCTGTGAGGCCTCCGCAGTCTCTATTTGTGGCTCGTTTCCATTACCTACTATGACCTCTGCGGACTTCTTGGCTCATAGAAACCGAATCTATTCCAAGACCTCCCTCGGTAAGGCAAATGTTCTTCGGTCTTATCCTGCGGAATCTACATGCTTGCTCTTTTGTGTTCGTAGGGCTTTACAATACTGTGCTTGCTTACCCGGGCAATCACGCCTCATATTCCGTTTCTCTTCGTCAGTTCAGACTTTTGTAGTCTCGCTTACTTCAGATAATATCTCGCGATATACACCCCCCGATTATCATCGGGACAGACTTTGCGACATACTAATACTTCCGGTCGTCACTCCGGCGAATAAGGGACTTACACCCTCTGGACTGCTCTTCTATCTTATTAATTTTCAAAGAACTTTATTATATTTGCCATTCAAGGCACACACAAGCCGGCAACAAAGCAATACGGGGCAAGTTGGAAAGGGAAAGTGGTCGGTGTCAATAAACATGATTACGAAAAGCAAATATAAAAACTTCTAAATCCCGCACTGCGGCTGCCAGCAAGGCGGTTAGATTGTCTAAAAACCCTCTCCTTTTCAACATCAATTTTGTTTATAATTTATTACTTCTTTTCCCTGTATTTACGGGCGTTTCGACTATTTTTCATGTATGGATTATCCCGATTCGGAAGATTCTCATCGGGATGACTGAATGTAAACCGGTTTTGCTTCTCTACGTTCGCTCAACCGGCAACATTCAGTTCACATACAAGGAAAACTCCGCTCACAGATTGTTCTCATCGAATCTTCCCTGGAAGAGAAAATAGAACTGGATAATCCGGTAAGGATTATCGATGCACTTCATAGCTTACCTCTTTAGGAGACTTATGTCCATCCTTGGCTTGAATGGCCTGAAACAGGATGTTCAAAGCATTTTATCGTCATTAGTTTAGCGTATTCCTGCCATAAAACTTTTTAAAAACTCAATAAAATACGTTGTGAGCTATTTTCCCCCAAAAACTACGTCAGATCATTTTTCTCTGAATATTTGTACCTTTATTCCTTAATCTCAAAACGACGGGGAAGTTATTAGACGGACTGCCGTTAAGCGCCTTTGGATAATAAAATGATAATACGTCTAAACAGATAAATCACACGCAGGCGGCCACGGGTCATAGCCGGAGCTGTTGACATTTAAAGCAAAACCTATGATAACTTAAATCAGTAAATCATTAAAACCACTTTGGAAATATTTTTACCAATACAATTGAATATCGTAACTATAAAAAAAGAAAAAAATGAAAAAAGAATTTCAAGGAAGTGCTCCTTCAGGTGCTGTTTACGGCCTGGGGCTTATCGGCGCAGCTATTTATTTCATTTCACACGCTACAGGCTTCTGGATTGGCGTGCTTGGTTTTTTGAAAGCAATTGTTTGGCCGGTTTTTCTAATATATGAGGCGTTTAAGCATTTTGGCATGTGATGAAAAACAGAATAACTATTTGTGAAGGTTAATTCCAAATAGCTCTTCATTATATATACATTTAAGCATTCCGCAGCAGCAAGGCCTGGTGCCATCCATTGCACATCCGGCATGACAAATCCTGTTTGTTATTTGGCAACAGTTGAGGATGATCAGCCACGGGTTCGCGCTCATAATTAGCCGGAATAAGATTTTTATGGACACTAAGGTGCATCAATTTGATAAAAAGAGATCCCGATGGTTGTAATTAATCCGGATGCGAAATTTCCTGCAGATTATCTTTACCAATTTCGCCTTGTGTATAAAACTGAATCACAAAAAATTACTTAGATTTGATACGTAAATCCTTATAGTGCAAAGTAAATTATTTTTCAACCTAAATATCCAACCGATGAAACCAGGAAGATTAATTCTTATCATTACAGGATTGTTTTTTTGTGCGATAACCCTGTTTGGACAAAGTTCAGTTGGCATAAAAGCCGGCATGAACATTGCCAATCAGGTAGGAGGTGACATGGAAAATGATCTTTTATATGGATTTAACGTAGGTGGTAGTGCAACGTTCCCTCTTTCAAACCTCATCAGCCTGCAACCGGAAGTACTATTTACAACAAAAGGGTGCAATTATGATTTCGAGGAGATTACGGAAAATGGCCAGATAAAAAATTATGAGCATTATGACGGCTTTTGGAGAATATATTATCTGGAGATCCCGCTACTCGTCAAGTTCACTTTTTTATCCGACAGGAAGCTCAAACCGCATCTGGTCTTCGGTCCATCACCTGCTTTCAAAGTCAAAGGCAGCTTTGATGAAGATTATGACCTGCAGGACTTTGAAAATGGGATTTTGATCCATCAGGAAAGCGGCCACGACAAAGGAGATATTCAGACGATAAAGACGTTTGACATGGGATTAACAATAGGAGCCGGAGTAACATTTGGTTGTTTTAATCTGGATGCCAGGTACATCCCTGGTCTATGGACGATCTCCGAAAAGGAAGATTTTGAAATCAGAAACAGTGTATTTTCGATCATGATCGGATATTCTTTTATGCTTGGGAAATAAAATTCTCTCAATTATTATAATTAAAATTTAGAGAAATAATTAAGTTATTAATGATCAACGATAGAGTTTGACATTAATTAGAATACTCACTTCACCCAATGCAGTACATCCCTGATGATGCACCAGCGGTTGGTCGTGTATAAGGGGACTTTACCGTCAATCCAAATATCTTTCTGACGCTCGGCAAAGCCGTTGTTTATTTGCAGATCGATCCAGTAATTCAGATAATTCGTCAGATGGTCAGCACCCGGAGCCAAGTAATAGGCATATAAAAAAGGAGGGAAAAATTTTACAGGCACTACCACAGTAAAACCAGGATGTGTATAAGCAAAAGCCTGGGCCTTGGCCAGCGACCAGAAAGCAATGTCTATCTCGGGGTGATCGGGAATATCCTGATAACTTTCAACATCCATCACCGGGTTTTTGGGGAAATTAGTGCTAATGAATTCATGAAGAACCACATTGTCATAGCGCGCGATTACCAGATTGGTCTGCTTCAACACCTCCTGGCCGGATACCAGCCGCGAAGCCAGATCTGACCGGGCAAGTATTGCATAGGGACTTTGGATATAGGGTTTGGAGACGTTCACTTCCTGCAGGCGCTCAGGAGTGACGGTGATACCCCCGATGGCGATATCGAAGCACTTCTTTTCAAGATCATGCGTCATCTGGTTTATGACGTAAGGATAAAACTCAAGTTCGACGTTAATATCCGCAGCGAGCTGATACATGAATGAAACATCGTATCCTACCAATTCGCCCCATTGGTTCCGGTAACAAAAGGGCATAAATCCGTCATAGTATCCCACACGCAGCACACCCAGTTTGCGGATCTGCTGAAGGGTACGCTCACTACCTGCTTCTGCATGCGACACGGTATCAAGAGTATTGTAAACCCTCGCATTGACCTGCGACGCCAGCTCCGGCACAAGGCGGAATTGTTCGTACGGAATGGTGTGTGTATTCCAGAAGTCAGGTAGCAAACTGCGTGATCCAAAAATAATGATCGCCAGAAAAAAGACCCAAATAACCATCGACCGTAATAATCTGAAAGGCCTGAAGGTCAGCTTCCCGTAAAAGGCCAGGGTAGAAAGAAGCGCTACAAAAGTAAATCCCATGACCGAAGCAGCTACCATAGCATAACGTGTAATAGCGCTACTGGTAACAAAGAGATCGACTACGCCGGGTGGTGACTGAAAAATGCCGGTCATGAAATTAACCGCATTCACTGTGCTGCTCGGCGAGCCAAAGGTGGACAACAGTGTCACAAAAGGTAGCAGCACTCTTTCCGGGAAGTTGAGAGGCATGTGAAAGAAATAACCACTGAACAAGATAAAAAAGACAACAAAAAGATTACCCAATTGTGCAAAGGGATAAGCTATCGATACTTGTGTCCCGGTGATTTCGGGTAAATCCGGATCATCCACATCCTTTTCCCTCGACAACTTAATGATGAGATCGTTGATGGCAGGGAGAGCCACCACCGACAGGTTTGTAACGATGGCGAGCAGCAGGGCGCTTTGTATCTCCTTTAGCAACCGGCGGTTCGACAGGCCGGTAAAAGAGGAAATAATGTAAGGAATCACCAGAAATATCAGTACGGCGGCACTGAGGAAGGCAATCACGATATAAATCAGTATTCCTTCGATATCATGCGACTGTATCGTACCGGCGACGGAAGCAAACAGTGCAAATACACCGGCAGGCGCCACAAATACAATCCAATTCCAAATCCTGACGCTGGCTGTTTTGAACTACTCTGTGATTTCCAGAAAAGCTTGCCTGTTCTTAATATGCTGTATGGCGATGCCGAAAAAGACGGCGAACACCACCACTGCCGGCACATAATTGCCTGACAGGCTTTGAAAAAGATTACCCGGTATCAATAATTTTACCAGGTCGAGGTGGGAGGTGTATTCAGCATGTCCAAGCACCTTGGGCACTCCTGGAGAAGGGAACATCAGCCCCAGAAACATCATGGTCGCAAGAATGATGGCCCAGGCAAAAACGTAGAAATACCAGCTTTTACTAAACACCTTTTTCATTGTCGCTGGATCCATGTTCCCCAAACCATGCAACAAAGATGCGATGAGGTACGGATAAACACACATCAAAAGGAGCTGTACATATGCTTCCCCGATAAACCGTAACGCAGATGCATACTCCCCGAGAAATATTCCCGTGAAAATGCCCATCCCTGCTCCCAATAAGATGAGCATGGGCATTATCGGCCTGGTTTTAATCATCCTGTTGAACCTTTTCACATTTTAATGGTAAAGTTATAAAATGAATTAATCCCAAAGCTTCGCAGAATGGGCTAAATGATGTGTTATAAGGAAAAGTATAAACACGGATGACAGTGACTCTCCAACCTAATGAATGGTGGAAAATGCTTTTTTGCCTGAGAAATTCGTAGGTTAACGTCATCAATAGCTGGGCAACTAAAGTATTCCATTCATGAGCGTAAATCATTTTGACGTTTTCTCCATAAAATTTTGTCATTGATTATTAACGCTTTACAAAATATTTTTCAGTTTGTTGAAAAATACTTCACTTTTCACCCCGACCTTTTGGGGCGTTTTGGTATTAATGAATGTGTGGAGTGATGATGGGATTACTATATAGCAACTTAAGTGTTATTATATATAAAAAAGTTGTATCTTTACATAGCTTGAGTAACGTTTAGCACGGAAATTCACTGGAAGCATCCGGCGCTCTATTAATGATCTTTGACAATAAAAACAACTATCAATCCAGCACGCCACTGCCATCTCTCCTGACCACACTCCTGATAGCAGTCTGGCAGGACTGTCAAAGTAGTGGGTGTAAGATAGTTGGCGGCAAGCATGTGGGAACAGTGCAAACATTAAACAATTAGACAATAAACTATGAGCAAATACATAGATCTTGTAACTATTTTGGACAAAATAAGGGGCGAAGCCCCACCCGAATTTAAGCGATATCATCCAGACAGTAATCAAACGGAACAAATTAACAGTGCAAGAGCAAGAGCATTCATACACCTATTTCTAAAAGTGAAATTTGGTTTAATTGACTTTATTAAACGAGAAAAATTTATCACTGATGACACTGATGATGGAGGTATAGACGGCTATTACATTGACGAAGAAAATAAAAAACTTTATTTCATTCAATCAAAATTCAGAGCCACAGGAGAAAATTTCGAAAATAAAGAAATCACTTTTGAAGAATTACTATCAATGGATGTGCAGAGAATTAGTGAAGGGGAGACAACTTATGAAAGCGGACAAAAATATAATGACAAAATTCAAAAATTCATTGAAGAACTTCAAAATCATTCTGACCTTCCAAAATATAAACATATAGTTATTCTCTTGGCAAACAGTAAAAATTCAATGCAAGCCAAGATAGACAAACTTACAGGAGGATATCATACGGAAATTTATAACTACGATAAATGTTACAATGAATTAGTTTTTCCAGTTGTTTCTGGAACATATTATAATATTTCAGAACTCAAGATAACTATTAATGTCGACAGCAGTAGTGCAGGACACAGAATTGATTATGATGTTAGAACGAAATTTTACGAATGCAATGTAAACGCCTTTTTTGTCCCAACTATTGAGATTGCAAAAATTCTATCTAAATTCAAAAATTCAATTTTACGTTTTAATCCAAGAAGCTATTTGAATTTAGCTACGGGTAGTGTAAATGCTGAAATTGCAAAATCAATTACAGCTATTACCACGAATGAATTTGCTCTATTTAACAATGGAATTACAATGTTCATAGATTTTCACGGTAAACAACCACCCGTATTTTACGAGTAGGAAGCTCCCTCAAAGGTAACATTCATATTGTTAAGCCAGGAGTATTTCTGCCTGGAAAATTGTTTCATTACCTCGAGAATGAGCGGGAGGGTTCTTT